>NZ_RZSF01000480.1:0-3716 GCF_004023325.1 Mesorhizobium sp. M1A.F.Ca.ET.072.01.1.1
GTGTAGGATCGGCAAGGCCGGTGGTTTCGACCACGACGCGCGCCAGCCTGGCGATGCGTCCGGTCTGCAGCCGGTCGACGAGGTCGGCCAGCGTATCGACGAGTTCGCCGCGCACCGTGCAGCAAAGGCAGCCGTCGGAAAGCTGGATGATGCCGTCTGAGGCTTGCTCGACGAGCAGATGGTCGATCGCCACCTCGCCGAACTCGTTGATGATGACGGCCGTGTCGGCAAGCGCCGGATCCTTGAGCAGCCGGTTGAGCAGCGTCGTCTTGCCGGCCCCGAGAAAGCCGGTGAGCACCGAGACGGGTATGGGAAAGCCGCTGCGCCCGGTCATGGCGAGTTTGCCGCCTTGGCCGGCTGATCCCCCTGCGCTGCAGCGGCAGCGGTCGCGGCGGGTGTGGCGCCGGCCGGCAGAGGCTTGTCGGGCCGCCAGCTGGGCAGCGGCACATCGGCATAGTTCTGATCGGTCTGGTCGACGAAAGCCTTGGGCGCCGGCCCGGTGGCCCCGCCAAGGCCGACCGCGATCAACGTCGGGTGATCGAGTTTCACCTGATAGGGCGATTTGGCCTTGTCCTTGGCGGCGACGGCAGGCGCCGCCTCCGACTGCTGTTCCTTCGGCTTCTTCTTGCAGATCTCGTCCTGCAGGTCGTTGGGCGACAGCGTGTCGCCATATGGCTTGAGCGCCGCGAGCGTCGTCGACCCGGCCGCCGGCGCGTCAAAACCCTGGTCGAGCAGCTTCGCCGCCGCTTCGGCGCGGCTGATGGCGGATTTTTCGCCGAGCACCACGGCAACCAGTGTGCGGCCATCGCGCGTCGCCGAGCCGATCATGTTGAAGCCCGAGGAGCAGACGAAGCCGGTTTTCATACCGTCGGCGCCGGGATAGCGCCCGATCAGCAGATTGTAGTTCGGGATCGCCTTCTTTCCGACGGCAAGACCCTCGATGGAGAACCACGGCGCATATTGCGGGAAGTCGTTGCGAAGCGCCGTCACCAGGACGGCGAGGTCGCGCGCGGTCGTGTACTGGTCGGGCGAGAACAGCCCATTCGGGTTGACGAAATGCGTTCCGACCATGCCGAGCCTGGCGGCCTCGGCATTCATGCGGTCGGCGAAGGCGGCCTGCGATCCGCCGATGTTCTCGCCGACGGCCATGGCGATGTCGTTGGCCGACTTGACCAGCATCATCTTCAGCGCATTGTCGAGCCGCATGACCGATCCGGGCTTGAAGCCCATCTTGCTCGGCGGCTCGCCGGCCGAATGTTTCGTCACCTTAATCGGCGAATCGAGCGCCACCTCGCCGGCGGCGATCGCCCGGAACGCCACATAGGCCGTCATCAGCTTGCTCAGCGAGGCCGGATACCAGCGCTTGAAGGCGTCCTGATGCTCCAGCACCTTGCCGCTATTCAGGTCGAACAGCACCACCGGATTGGCGCGCGCAGTGCCGGAAAGCATCGGCAGCGCCAGCGCCCCCGCAAGCAATAGGTTGAGGAAATGCCTTTGCCGCATGATCAATTCCGAAATCGCCTCTTGCCGTAGTTGCCGCTGGCTCCGTAAGATTTCGCTGCGCGATGGCCAGCATACTGCGGACCGACCCTCGACTCCGGGCCGCATTATGCGGTGCTATTTACCCTATGTGACGTCAAAATGGCAAAGCGCCAGACGATCACACTTGCCGGGCAGCGGCCCTGAACTGCCTGCCCCAACAAAGAAATGGAACGATTATGCCAATTCTCAACCGTGCCGCGGAAATGCAGGAAGAAGTCGCGGGCTGGCGGCGCCATCTGCACCAGACGCCGGAACTGAACTTCGACGTTTTCCAGACCGCCGCCTTCGTCACCGCCAAGCTGCAGGCTTTCGGTTGCGACGAGGTTGTGACCGGCCTCGGCAAAACCGGCGTCGTCGGCATTATCCGCGGCCGCAAGGGCGAGGGTCCGGCCATCGGCCTGCGCGCCGACATGGACGCTTTGCCGATCAACGAGATCACCGGCAAGCCCTACGCGTCGAGCGTTCCCGGCAAAATGCATGCCTGCGGCCATGACGGCCACACCGCCATGCTGCTCGGCGCAGCCAAATATCTCGCCGAAACGCGCAATTTCGCCGGCTCCGTGGCGGTGATCTTCCAGCCCGCCGAGGAAGGCGGCGGCGGCGGCAACGAAATGGTCAAGGACGGCATGATGGACCGCTTCGGCATCTCGAAGGTGTTCGGCATGCATAACATGCCCGGCCTTCCCGTCGGCGAGTTCGCCATCAAGCCCGGCCCGATCATGGCGGCGACCGCCGAATTCACCATCACCGTCAAGGGGCATGGCGGCCATGCGGCGATGCCGCACGCCACGATCGACCCGATCGTCATTACCAGCCAATTGGTGAGCGCTTTGCAAACCATTGCCTCACGCAGCACCGATCCGGTCGAGGCCGTCGTCGTGTCGGTGACCAAATTCCATGCCGGCGATGCCTACAACGTCATACCGGAAAAAGCCGAGATCGCCGGCACGGTGCGCACGCTGAAAAAGGAAGTGGCCAGGAAAGCGGAAGAGAAAATCCGCGCCATTTGCGCTGGCCTCGCATCAGCCTTCGGCGCGACGATCGAGGTCGACTACGACCCCAACTATCCCGTCACTTTCAACCATCCGGAAGAGACGGCCTTCGCCAGCGATATTGCCGCCGGCGTCGCCGGCGACGCGAATGTCCACCGCGCCATCCAGCCGGTGATGGGCGGTGAGGATTTTTCCTACATGCTGGAAGCGCGCCCCGGCGCCTTCATCTTCATCGGCAACGGCGACACCGCCGGCCTTCACCATCCGGCCTATGACTTCAACGACGAGGTCATCCCGCACGGCATGAGCTATTGGGTGAGGTTGGCGGAGACGGCGCTGGCCGCCTGACCGCTTTGCCCGGAGGCGACCTTCCCGGCCGATTGGCGCCATGGAGCAAGGCGCGGCGCCGATCTGTCGGTAACGCCTCTTGGCGAACCGGCCCGAAGCGTTTATGTGTCGGGCCGCGTGGTCCCGTAGCTCAGTAGGATAGAGCGGCAGATTCCTAATCTGTAGGTCACAGGTTCGATTCCTGTCGGGATCACCAGCTAAGTCAAAGGGTTGGCTGACTTTTGCAATGCTCCCATGTTGCATTTTCTTGCAACTGGCTCCCGTTGCTTTCCGTTCGCCTCGAATCTCAAGCACTCCCTGGCCGCCGCGGTGAGAGCGCGAACAGCGGCAATCAGATGCGCCGGCCCGTCTTGGCGTCGAACAGATGCGCCGAGGCGCGGTCGATCTCGATCCGCACGCTCTCGCCTTGCTTCAGCGCCAGCCGCTCGCGGAAAAGGCAGGAGATCACCTCTCCGCCGCAGTCGACCGTGGCGAAGATTTCCGAGCCGGTCGCCTCCATGAGCGTGACTGTGCCGGAGAGACCCTGGCCGGTCGCCCGGATATGCTCGGGACGAATGCCGTAAACCAGTTCCCTTCCCGCGGCCTCGCTCGGCCGGATGTCTTGCGGCAGCGGCAAAGTCAGCCCACCGGCGCTGCGGAAGATGCCCTCCTCGATGTGGCCGTGGATGAAGTTCATGGCCGGCGAGCCGATGAAGCCGGCAACGAACAGATTGGCCGGCCGGTCGTAGAGATCGAGCGGCGCGCCGATCTGCTCGACCAGACCGTCATGCAGCACGACGATCTTGTCGGCCATGGTCATCGCCTCGATCTGGTCGTGCGTGACATAGATGGTGG
>NZ_RZSF01000481.1:0-3711 GCF_004023325.1 Mesorhizobium sp. M1A.F.Ca.ET.072.01.1.1
GGCAGAGCGGCAGCTGGCTGATCTCTGCCCACGTCACTTTGTCGCGGTCGGAATAGGGGTTACCGACCGCCGTGATCAGCTGGTAGCGCTCGTCATAGAGCGGCACGCTGGTCACCCGCCCCAGCGGCTCGTTGTCGAGATAGGTGATGCCGGCATCGACATCGAGATTGCCGAGCAGCGTCAGCACCTCGATCGAGGTCCGTGACAGCACCGAAAAGGTGACGCCGGGATGCTTGTCGCGGAACGGCGTCGTCAGCCGCGCCACCATGGCGAGCGCCGTCGGAACGGCGGCGATGCGGATGCGGCCGGACAGGCCATGGCGCGCCGCTCGCATCTCCTCGCGCATGGTCCTTGAATCGCCGACGATGCGGCGCGCCCAAACCAGCACCTGCTTGCCTTCCGGCGTCAGGCCCTGGAAACGCGAGCCGCGCAGCACCAGCATGACGCCGAGCTGCTCCTCGAGCTGCTTGATGCCGGCCGACAGCGTCGGCTGGGTGACGCCGCACACCTCGGCGGCGCGGCCGAAATGCTCTTCCCTGGCTAAAGCGATGAAGAATTCCAACTTGTCGATCATGTCATCCGATCCACGGTCTGCCCAAGGTCGGGGAAATCGCTTTGCTTCGCAAGGCGGATGAACGATAGGATCTCATCCACATTTTTGAGCCGGCTTATCTGTTTTCCCGCGCCGCGCATGGCGCTATGTGGGGTAGGCGGAAGCAGGGAGGAGCAGATGCTGGGTTGGTTTCGCAGACTGTTGCCGCGCGAGGATCGCTTCTTCGAACTGTTCGAACGGCATTCGCGCACGGTGGTCGGCGGCGCCGAGGCGCTTGAGCAGCTTCTCCAGGGCCGGGACATCGACCGCTGGTGCCAGACGATCGTCGATCTGGAGGACGAAGCGGACGGGATCACCGCGGAGGTGCTGCTTGCCGTCAGGCGCTCCTTCATCACGCCCTTCGACCGCGGCGACATCAAGGATCTGATCCAGTCGATGGATGATGCCATCGATACGATGCACAAGGCCGTCAAGACGGTGAAATTGTTCGAGATGAGGGAATTCGATCCGCTGATGCGGGAAATGGGCAGCGTCATCGTCGAGGCCGCCCGGCTGGTAGCAGAGGCCATCCCACTGCTCGGCAAGGTTGGCGCCAACGCCGCGCGGCTGAACGCCATCGCCGAAGAAGTCATGCGCGTTGAGGGCCGCGCCGACGACCTGCACGAGCAGGGCCTGAAGGACCTGTTCAAGCGGCACGGCCGCAGCGACCCTATGGCCTACCTGATCGGCTCGGAGATTTACGGCCAGCTGGAAAAGGTGGTCGACCGTTTCGAGGACGTCGCTAACGAGATCAGCGGCATCGCCATCGAGAACGTCTAACAGATGGACGCCGCGATCGCCTTTCCCCTGCTGGTCGGCCTCGTCGCCGTGGCGCTGTTCTTCGATTTCCTCAACGGCCTGCACGATGCCGCCAACTCGATCGCGACTATCGTCTCCACCCGCGTGCTGAGGCCGCACTATGCCGTGTTCTGGGCGGCTTTCTTCAATTTCATCGCCTTCCTGTTCTTCGGTCTGCATGTCGCCGAGACGGTGGGAAAGGGCATCGTCGACGCCGAGATCGTGACCCCCGCAGTGATCTTCGCCGCGCTCATCGGAGCCATCGTCTGGAACATCGTCACTTGGATCGCCGGCATTCCGTCGAGCAGCTCGCATGCGCTGATCGGCGGGTTGGTCGGCGCCGGCGTCGCCAAGGCCGGCCCGGGGGCCATCGTCTGGTCCGGGCTCGGCAAGACGGCCGCGGCGATCGTGCTCTCGCCGGCGACCGGATTCGTGCTGGCGCTTGTCCTTATCCTCATCGTCTCATGGCTGTTCGTTCGGCAGACGCCGTTTGCGGTCGATAACAGCTTTCGCGTCCTGCAGTTCTTCTCGGCCTCGCTCTATTCGCTGGGGCACGGCGGCAATGACGCGCAGAAAACCATGGGCATCATCGCCGTGCTGCTCTATTCGCAAGGCATGCTTGGCCAGAGCTTCCACGTGCCGTTCTGGGTGGTCATCACCTGCCAGTCCGCACTGGCGCTGGGCACGCTCTTCGGCGGCTGGCGCATCGTGCACACGATGGGATCGAAGATTACTCGGCTGAACCCGATGCAGGGTTTTTGCGCCGAGACCGGCGGGGCGGTAACGTTGTTCGCCGCCACCTGGCTCGGTGTCCCGGTCTCGACCACGCATACAATCACCGGCGCCATCATCGGCGTGGGTGCTGCCCGCCGCGTCTCGGCGGTGCGCTGGGGCATTGCCGGCAACATTGTCGTGGCGTGGGTGATCACCCTGCCGGCGACGGCGGCGATTTCGGCGTTGACCTATTTTGTCACGCGCCTGGCGGTCTGAGGCTGAAATCTACTCGCCCGCAAGACAAAGTATGTTGCCGTCCGGGTCCTTGAACCAGGCGACCTTCATGCCGTAGCCGACATGGACATCGCCCTCAAGCGTCAGCCCGGGCATCTCATAGCGCTCGAAGGTGACGCCCTTCGACTTCAGCGCCTGGACAATGGCGCCGATCTGGTCGCCGACCGTCCAGGTCAACGCCGTCGCCTTGTTGGTACCGGCGAATTCTGAACGATAGACGTTGATGACCGTGTCGCCGCTTTTGTAGACGATCAGTTCTCCGGCCATGTCGTCGACAGGCTTGAGGCCCAGCGTTCCTTCGTAAAAGCCCTGCGCTCTCGAAAGGTCTTTCACCGCCACATTGGCGGCTGCGTTGCTGTTTGCGAGCATGACAGTCTCCTTTTCCGGTTGCCGTCGCTCATGGCAACCGAGATAGGGCCCCTGGATCGATTGGCCATGGCAATCGGCGGATCGGGACGCGCTAGGCAAATCCGACACCACCGGTCGTTTTGCGGAGCACGCCGGACGAGCCATTGCGCCACGGCTTGGTTCTGCCGGGAAACTGCACTATCTGGAACGCCAAACTCCGAGGAAAGATCATGGCTGTAACCAAGGAAACCGTCATCGAGCGCCTGAGGACGGTCAATGGACCGGACTTCACCGGCAACATCGTCGACCTCGGCCTGGTATCTGAGATTTTCATCGCCGATTCCAAGGTGTTTTTCTCGATTACCGTCCCCGCCGCCCGCGCCCAGGAGATGGAGCCGCTGCGCGCCGCCGCCGAGCGTGTCGTCAAGGCGATCCCCGGCGTCGCCAACGCCGTCGTCGCGCTGACGGCGGAGAAGAAAGGCGGCGGCATGGAGGCGCCGGTTCGGCCGGCTTCGCAAGCAGCGTCGCCACGACCTGCTCCCCAGGCAGCGCCGCAGCGTCCTGGCCCGCAGGCGCCGGCTTCTCACAGTCACGGCAAACGCGGCGTGCCCGGCATCGATGCGATCATCGCGGTGGCGTCCGGCAAGGGCGGCGTCGGCAAATCGACCACCGCCGTCAACCTGGCGCTCGGCCTTGCCGCCAATGGGCTGAGCGTCGGCGTGCTCGATGCCGATATCTACGGGCCGTCGATGCCGAGGCTGCTCAACATTCACGGCCGGCCGCAGACGGTCGACGGCAAGATTCTGAAGCCGATGCAGAATTACGGCCTCAAGGTGATGTCGATGGGCTTCCTGGTCGACGAGGAGACGCCGATGATCTGGCGCGGCCCGATGGTCATGTCGGCGCTCACCCAGATGCTGCGCGAGGTCGAATGGGGACCGCTCGACGTGCTGGTCGTCGATATG
>NZ_RZSF01000482.1:0-3709 GCF_004023325.1 Mesorhizobium sp. M1A.F.Ca.ET.072.01.1.1
CTACCACGCCGGTCGTGCCGATCGAAGCGGCGGCAAAACCTGCCTGCTCCCAGATCTGGCGGGTGAAGGCGGCAACCGATGTCTTGCCGCTGGTCCCGGTTACGGCGACCATCGTCCGAGGCTGCTTGCCAAAGAAGCGCGCCGCGCTCAGCGCCAATGCCAGACGCGGATCATCGACGGCAAGAACCGGGATCGACAGACCGGAGATGGTATTGCCTTTGGCCGCCACGATTGCGGCAGCGCCGCGGCCGGCGGCATCGGCGGCATAGGTCGAGCCATCAGCCTTGCTGCCGGCGAGCGCGAAAAAAACGACGCCCGGTCTTACCTGGCGGGAATCGGAGGAGAGACCGGTAACCTCCAGATCGGGGGAAGCTGTTCCCTCGACAGGCAGGATGCCGGCTAGATTTTTCAGATACATTGAGTCCCGTTCACCGCAACAAAATAGCGCGCAGTTGCCGGCGCGCCCCAAGAATCACTGATAGGAAACCAGCGTTGCACCATTTTCATGGCTGAAATCTGGCTTCACGCCAAGCATCGAAGCCGCACGCCTGATGATGTTGCCTGCCATGATGCCGGCATTCGAGGCGGCGGTGGCGCCCATGCCAGGCTTTTCCGGCTTCGGCTCATCGGCGATAGTCAGCACGATATATTGCGGATCGTCCATCGGAAAGGCGGCGACGAAGGCGTTGAAATTCTTCTCTTTCGAATAACGACCGTTGACGACCTTTTCCGCCGTGCCCGTCTTGCCGCCGACGCGGTAACCCGGAACCCTGGCGCTCTTGCCTGAGCCTTTCTCGGCGTTGAGTGCGTAGAGATAGCGCATCCCTTCCACCGTTGTGTCCTTGACCACCCTTTTGGCCACCTCCATCGCCTGCTCGGCCGTGCGCGGCAGAAAAGTCGGCTCGATCAAATAGCCACTCATCAATGCGGCGCAGCCGACGGCAGTCTGCAGGGGCGTTGTCGAGACGCCATGGCCGAAGGCGATGGTGATCGAATTGACCTGCTTCCATACTTTCGGCTCGGTCGGGCGCGCCACTTCCGGCAATTCCGTCTGCATCTTTTCGAGCACGCCTAGCCGATGCAGGAACTCGCGATGCCCTTCGATGCCGACAGCCTCGGCTTCTTTGGCCGAGCCGATGTTGGATGAATAGATGAACACTTCGGGCACCGAAAGCACACGGCCTTTGCTGTGGAAATCATGGATGGTCTGGCGGCCGATCCTGATCGGGCGCGACGCATCGAAGCGACTCTCCAGCGTCACCTTGCCGGAATCGAGCGCCATGCCGGTGGTGAAGCTCTTGAAGGTCGAGCCCATCTCGTAGAGGCCGGCCGACATGCGGTTCAGCCGGTCCTTTTCCTGAGCATTGTAGGGATTGTTGGGGTCGAAATCCGGCACCGAGGCCATGGCCAGCACTTCGCCGGTCTTGATATTGAGGACCACCGCGCCGGCCGCGATCGCATGGAACCGCTCCATGCCGGTCGCCACCTCGTCGCGCACCACATGCTGGACGCGCAGGTCGATCGACAGCTTCACCGGCTTCAGGTCCCTGGCCACCGCCAGTCCTGACGCCTGCAGATCGGTCAGGCCCTGGTCATCGATGTACTTCTCCATACCGGAGATGCCCTGATTGTCGATGTTGGTGAGCCCGACAATGTAGGATGACGTTTCGCCGCTCGGATAGAAGCGGCGCTTTTCGGTGCGGAAACCGAGACCCGGGATGCCGAGCGCCATGATGTCGGCCTGCTGCTTCGGCGTCAGCTGCCGCTGCAGCCAGACGAACCCGGCGCCGCTCTTCAGCTTGTGATAAGTCTGCTCGTAGTCAATCTCGGGAAGCACGGTCGAGAGCTTCTCGATCGCCTCGTCGGCGTCGACGATACGGCGCGGCTCGGCGAACAGCGACGCCGTCTTGATGTCGGTCGCCAGCACCTCGCCGTTGCGGTCGACGATGTCCGGCCGCGATGCAGTGACGCGGCTCTGCGGACCACCCGAATTGTCCGGATTCTGCAGGCCGAGATAGACCAGTCGGCCGGCAATCGTCGAATAGATGGTGAAGAACACCGCCATCGTCATGACGATGCGGGTCTTGGCCTTGCCGCCGGTTGCCTTGCGGGCGGCGTCGACGACGATCGAGCCGTCCTCAGCTGCCTTGCTTCGGCGCTTCAGCAGGTTGCCGATCCCTGGAAGCCTACTGATCATTGCACGGTGCTCCCGGTCACCACCGGATCCTTGCCGTCCGACGGCCCTTTGCCCGAATTGTCGGCCATGCCGCCGAGCGGCTGCGACGACAGGTCCTCGATATTGAGCGGCTTCATCGGCACGTCGTCGAGCCCGCCGATTTGGTGGGCGTTGAGCGGCTCGAGCCCGAGCTGCGACTTGTAGATTTCGGCAAGCTTCTGCAGCCGCGCCGGCTGGGTGAGCAGGCTCCAGTCCGCCTTGAGAAGATCGATTGTGTCTTCCTCGTAGCGGATCTGCGCTTGCAGCTTCTGCACCGCCGCCAGCTGGTCCTCGGCCTCGCGCTTGGTCTTGTAGGTCAATGCCGCCGCCGAGACCATGACGGCGATCAGGACTATATCGCTGGTGCGAAACACGTGCTTACCTCTCCCCCGGCCGCTCGATGGCGGGAAGCTTTGGAAGGCCGAAAATCGAAAAGTCGCCGGCGCGCGCAGGCGCGCCGGTGCGGATTGCCGCGCGCAGCCTCGCCGAGCGCGCCCGCGGATTGCCGGCGATCTCGGCCTCTCCCGGCGTCACCCCGCCGCCGGATTTGCGGAAGGTCGCCAGCCGCGCCGGCGCGTCCGGCATATGACGCGATCCGCTGGCCGCATCGGCGCGATCGGCGATGAAGCGCTTGACGATGCGATCCTCCAGCGAATGAAAGGTCACGACGGCGAGCCTGCCGCCCGGCTTCAGCACCCGCTCGGCGGCGAACAGCGCGCTCGCCAACTCGCCGAGCTCGTCATTGACGAAGATGCGCAGCGCCTGGAAGACGCGGGTGGCGGGATGGATCTTGTCCTTCGGCGCGCGGCCGACATGGGTGGCGATGGCGTCGGCAAGATCGAGCGTGCGCTCGAAGGGCCGCTTCTCGCGCCGGGCCTCGATCATGCGGGCGATGCGGCCGGCATGCCGCTCTTCGCCGAGAAAGCCGAAGATGCGGGCAAGATCGCCCGCCTTGAAGGTGTTCACGACGTCGGCGGCGCTCAGGCCAGCCTGCGCCATGCGCATGTCGAGCGGTCCGTCGGCGCGAAAGGAAAAGCCGCGCCCGGCCTGGTCGAGCTGCATCGACGAGACGCCGATGTCGAGCACGACGCCGTCGGCGCTTTCGACATGCTTGTCCAGGGTCGAGAACGGCTCCTGAACAAGCTTCAGCCTGCCGCCGGCCTGCTGTTCCAGAGCCTTACCCGCGGCGATCGCATCCGGATCGCGGTCGATGGCCACGACCGAGGCGCCGCGCTCGAGGATGGCGGCGGTGTAGCCGCCGGCGCCGAACGTGCCGTCGACGATCGTCTCGCCCGCCTTGGGTTCAAGCGCCTCCAGCACTTCGGCAAGGAGGACCGGAATGTGACGGACCAGTCCGCCAACGGCGTGAGGATCATCGCCGTGGCCAGTCATCATTCCGGTCGCTCCCCGGGCTTCGTCCCCTGCCGAAGCTGCAAAAGCCTGGCTCGAGCCTGCGCCCCATAGGCGGCAAGTCGGCCCGGCCCCCAGCTCTGG
>NZ_RZSF01000483.1:0-3705 GCF_004023325.1 Mesorhizobium sp. M1A.F.Ca.ET.072.01.1.1
CCCTACCTCGACACCATCGTCGGCAGCGACAAGGCTGTGCGGAGGATGGAAGGCATCGATATGCAGCTCAAACTTCCGGCAATCCGCGACCGCGGGTTACGTGACCGATACCCGAAGGATCAAATCTATTTGGACTTGATGCCCATCTTCGTTTCCGCCGTTTGCAAGGTATTTAAGGCAATGAAGGCTGCCGGGGTCGCTTTCAGGGGATTCGACGCCGAAACTTACGCAGTTCCCTTCACATCAGAATGAAGTCGATCTCAGCAGCCCATCACTGAAACGACTACAGGTTGGCGGCGTAGGACCTCCCGTTATCGTCGACGTTTAGCTGGTGCCCGAGGGGCCGAGTCCTGCCAGTCCGCTCCCGAACTCAAACGCGCTAGGCGGACCCAAGGGCGCGGTCGCAGTTCAAATGTTGTCGCGACGGAAGTCCAGTTTGAGTTTGTCCTGGTAGACGCCAATGCGTTTTTTGGCGCGGTCGATCACATCACTGAAATGCAGTATCTCGAAATAGGTCTCACCCAGCGATTGCCGCGTCTCGGGATCCTTCAGTTCGCTTGATTGGAACCAGCCCTTGCCGGTCGGGAACGGCGTCCAGTTCCCGCTCAGACGCAGCGTATTGACGCTATCGCCGATCAGATAGCCATAGAATTTTCTGAGTTTGCCGCCGGATTTCGCCGCAAGCAGCTGAGCATATTCGGAAAGATCGCCGATATGCTCGTCAGTGGAAACACCAGGCGCCTTGAATTCGACGATGATCGCCGAGCCCTCCTTACTGAACACCGCGATGTCGGGACGCTTGCCCCCGTTGTCGCTCGTGCGTTTCGCAAGAATTTTTCGAAGTGCCTCGTCGATGTCACTCTCAAATACATTGGTGTCATCGTTCCATCTGATGTTCGCGAGCGGCAAATCCGACGCGATATAGTCATAATATTGGTACTCTTCGCTCAGCAACCAGATATCGTGATCAGTCGTTTCGGTGCTGTCCTTGCGCATCGGGAAAAAGATGCTGTGGATGATCTGCTCATCCTTGCGTCTGGCGCCGTCGGCGGCCGCCTGCATGGCAAGCCGCTGGCCGCAGGCGAGATCGAGGATATCGACGATCGCGGCGCGACGCACGATTAGCTGCGACAGGTTCGCCATGTCGAAGTTCTTGAGCGATGACGTATATTTCCAGGAAAGTTCATGGATTTTCTTGCGGAACTCGTCGGAGTCCGGCTCGGCTGCCATGATCTCCTCCTTGAGGCTGAAGATCGCGGCGGTCTCGTCGATGATGGCCTTCTGGTATTTGCTCAACACGCGTTCAGCGACCGACTGGGCGGATTCGCCGTACACGATCCTGGTCTTGGTATCCTGTAGCATCGCTTCGCTGATACCGAACTGGTGGGTGGCCTCCTTGAGCACCGCCTCCTTCTTCCAGTCGGCAGGAGTGACCATCTCGTCGATGACCGGGTCGAGCGCCTCATGAATGTCAGCGTAGGACAATTTTTCCGCCGAAAACATATCGCCGCTCGGAATCTCGTCGGGAATATTGTCGAAGTCGTCGCGCTGCTCGTTGACGCGTGCGTCCAGATAGTCAGCCTCGATCAGCACGATATGATGGAAACCGCCGACCGGGTTGTTTTGCTCGGTACGCGTCCTGAGGTAGTGACCCGTGATGTCCTTCACAGGCGTGGACTTGGCACAGAAGGCGATGGCGTTGCGCGGAAGATCATACTGTTCGGCATCGAGCTGATAGTGGGAGAGGTTGAATGTTTGCCGCGTGCCGAGACGGTCCCCTGATGCAGGATCACGCTCTTCGACATCAACAGCCCGCTCGGCAGTGACTGCCGGCAGGTCGGCGAGCCGTAGCGCTTCGATCTTCGCTTGGTCGTCCTTCCAGTGCCGTGTGGTGAACCGGATCTCGAAGTTGCCGAGCTGTTCACCGAGTCCGACGAGCCGCTGCAGGAAAGCGACGAGCATCTGCTTTTTCAGCCCCGGCGCCGAGAAGAGGGTGCTGAGGGCCTCACCGTGGGATACGCGCGGGCGAACCGCCTCTTTGAATTGCTCAAGCCGGATGACGGTCCCGATGTCGGCTTCAGCGACCGGCGCCGTGGTAAAATCATCAGCCTCGATTTGCTTCTGCGGTTCGGAATACCGAAACTCGCGCTTCAGGAGAGAGTCACCGTCCCGGTAGGTACTGGTGATCCTCATCGCTGCGAAATGATGGAAGAACTGGATGCGTCCCGCGCCCTTGCACTTTCCGATGCCAGAGATGGAGAGATCGTCCTTGTAGGACGTATCCTTTGTCAGGAAGGCCTTGAGTTGGTCGTCGCCGAGACCGCATCCGTTGTCGCCGCACGAAACGTTCATTAGTTCGCGATCGTCGAGCAAGTCTGCACGCAAGAAATCGACTTCGATTGCGATATTCATGTCCGGCGCGGATTGGTCGCTCGCTCGCCGAATGAGATAGGCATCTATCGCATTGGCGATAAGTTCTTCAAAGACCACGTATTGGTTCAAGCTGAGCTTGGTGTTCTTGATGCTTCCCCTGATGTCGAGCGTCATTTCGTTTCGATCCAAACCCTAACACAAGTCAGCCTGCTTCTGGCCGCCTGCCCATGTGCAAGTCAAGCGATGCCAGTTCGCAGCCTCCACCGCAACTCATAGACGAGTGTACCGTCGATACTATCCCTCATGCCAGCCTAAGCGGAGGCCAAATCCTACGTCCGCATTGGGCGGCTTCCGATGGCACCTCGAATGGCCGAAATGAAGGCGCGTTCCAGACAGCCACAACGGGGTCGAAGGCAGGATGACTCCTTCCGGTCGCCGCCGTGATATCAGACGTTGAGCTACGTCTTGGGCGAGTAGCCTGCCTTCTTTTCGCTCCTACCCAGCCGAACTGCCGAACTGCCAACGCTTTGTTGCCGCTAAGGTGTCTGCGGATCAACAGGCGGCCATAAACTAAACTGGCGTTGACGGGTGACCTCGAACTTGGCGAAGTCGCCCCGTGCCAGCATTACCTCGACGCCCATCCCTTTCACCATCTCCCGCATCTGCTCATAGGAGCGCTCGCGGAACTTTGGACCGGCAATGGCTTCCTTCAGCCGCAGGCCGGGCCCGAATGGCTGGAAGTAGTGCGTCTGGCCCTGGATGACCTCGGGATTGACCAGTGGCAGTTGCCAGCGCCACTCGTCTTCATATGCCCAGCCGTCAGACTTTATCCGCGCCAAGTCTTTAAGGTGCTCAGGTCCGATTTCGGCATACGACGACAGTCCGAGGTCGGCAAGGCGCGGCCTGGTTTTGCGGTAACGGACCTTGAAGAAGTCGTCTTCCGAAATGTCAAACCCAAGCACCATCCCGCGAAAACTTTCGCCATAGTGCCCCCACATCTGCGGCTTGGACCAAGTTTCGCTCATGCAGATAATGCCCTGCTCCATGTCCAGCCGGCGACGATACGAGGACAGGTGGATGCGGTCGCGCTTGTCGTCGAGCACGATGCCTATGAATTCGAAAGCGTCATTGAGGTCTTCGATGCGGGAGATGCGTAGGCGCCGCTTCTCGATGGCGGCGACCGCATATTGGCCCTTCAGGAAGTGGTAGAGCCGCCGCATGGTTAGTGAGTCCTAAAGTCGTTGTATGGAGTGTCCAGAACCGTTGCGACGTAGATTTCAAGCAGCGCCTGCCGCGTCTGATCCGTTTCCTCAACATAGCGGTAGTTCATGT
>NZ_RZSF01000484.1:0-3685 GCF_004023325.1 Mesorhizobium sp. M1A.F.Ca.ET.072.01.1.1
TGGCACATGATCGCCACCTGGCGGCGTCAGCCCGGCACCACGCATGCCCGCCGCGCCACGCTGCTGTTCCTGCTGGTGCTGGCGCAGGCCTCGATCGGCATCGGCACGCTTTTGATGCAGGTGCCACTGCATATGGCGCTCACCCATCAAGGCGTCGCGCTGATCGTGCTCGGCTTCGCCGCCGCGCACTGGCGCGGCACCAAGGGTGCCTATCCGCTGCCGACCGAGATCGCCGTCAGAGGCTGAGGCGCGCCTTGCGCATTGTCGCTCAGTGCTTGATGCCGAGCATCAGGTCCAGATTCTGCACGGCAGCGCCGGAAGCACCCTTGCCGAGATTGTCGTAGACGGCCAAAAGCAGCGCCTGCGCCCGCTCGTCATTGGCGAACACATAGACCTTCATCCGGTTGGTGCCGTTATAGGCCTCCGGATCGATCTCCGGCATGCGCTCCATATGCGTATAGGGCGCAACCTCGACCACGCCGCCGCCGACCGACGCATAGTGATCGGCGATCGCCGCATGAAGCTCGGCGCCGCTCGGCACACGGTCGAGGCCGCCCAACTGCAGCGGCACCACCGTGATCATGCCTTGCGCGAAATTGCCGACGGCGGGCTGCATGATCGGATCGTGCGACAGCTTCGCGTAGGTCCTGAGCTCCGGCACATGCTTGTGCTGCAACGTGAGCCCATAGGGCAGGAATTCAGGCGCGTCCTCGCCCTTGCCGACATAGTCCTCGATCATCGGCCGGCCGCCGCCGGAATAGCCGGAGATGCCGTTGACGGTGACGGGGAAATCGGCAGGCAGCAGGCCGGCCGAGACCAGCGGACGCAGCGTCGCGATAGGGCCCTGCGGCCAGCAGCCGGGATTGGCGATGCGATTTGCGCTGGCGATCTTGTTGGCCTGATCCTTGTCCATCTCGGCAAAGCCGTATTCCCAGCCTTCGGCCACACGATGCGCGGTCGAAGCGTCGATGACCTTGGTCGTATCGTTCTCGATCAGCGATACGCTTTCCTTGGCCGCGGCATCCGGCAGGCAGAGGATCGCGACATCGGCGGCGTTGAGGAATTCGGCCCTGGCGGCGGCTTCCTTGCGGCGGTCGGCGGGAATGGAGATGATCTCCAGATCGCCGCGGTCGGCCAGCAGCGCCCTGATCTGTAGGCCTGTCGTGCCATGTTCGCCGTCAATGAAGATTTTCGGTTTCATCGGTTGCCAAAATCCCTGCGATTCCAGAGCTATATGCCTTGAGCGTTATGTAGTACGGCATGAGTGCCGTTGTTCAGGTCGTCGAGCCGCGCCTTCCTTTCGGCCACCAGGCCGAGATAGTGCATGGCGATGATCGATCCGGCGATCGCCGTAATATCGGCATGATCATAGGCCGGCGCAACCTCGACGACGTCGGCACCGACGATATCGATCTGGCCGAGTTGGCGCAGCGTCGAAAGCATCTTGGCCGAAGACGGGCCGCCGGCCACAGGCGTGCCGGTGCCCGGCGCGAACGCCGGATCGAGGCAATCGATGTCGAAGGTAAGATAGGTCTTCCTGCCGCCTGTGCGCTCCACGATCGCGTAGGCGATGTCGGAGGCGCGCATCTCCTCGACTTCATGGCCGTAGATGATCTTGATACCGAACGTGTCCGGCGCATGGGTGCGGATGCCGATCTGGATCGAGCGGTCTGGATCGATGACGCCTTCTTTGACCGCGCGGGCGACGAAGGAGCCGTGATCGATGCGCCTGCCGTCGTCCGGCCAGGTGTCCTGATGCGCGTCGAACTGCACCAGGGCCAGCGGCCCATGGATCGCTGCATGCGCCTTCAGCAGCGGCCAAGTGACGAAATGATCGCCGCCGAGCGTCAAAAGAAATGCGCCTGAGCTCAGGATCTTGGCCGCCTCGCGCTCGATCGTACCGGGCGTCTTCTGGTGGTTGCCGCTGTCGAGCAGGCAATCGCCGTAGTCGACCACGGCGAGCTGTTCGAACAGGTCGCGCGAGAACGGATATTGCGGATCGTTGTCGAGGATCGCCGAGGCGCGGCGAATCGCCTGCGGCCCGAAGCGCGCGCCGGGACGATTGGTGACCGCGGCGTCGAAGGGAATGCCCCACACGACGGCGTCCGCGCCCTTCGCATCCTTCGTATATTTGCGTCGCATGAACGACAGCGCGCCGGCATAGGTCGGCTCCAACGAAGCGCCCGTTTTGGAACGGGCGGTGAAGGCGTGGTCGATCTCTTGGTTCGCCATTACGGGTCCTCGGTTGTCATCGGGGAGCCACAACTACAGAACCGGCACGCAACTTGCCAGTCACAGCTTGCCGATATCGAGCGGCGCTCGAGGAGTGCCACGGCAACACAGGATTTGTCTCGCCATGACGGCTCGCCAGGCGGATTTGAGCAAACACCTAGCCGGCTTCGTTCACCTCCCTGTCATGGGCATCGCCTAACCGGGTCCCGACCCGGAACGGAGCGATTCCCCGATGCGAACACTCTGGCTGAGCCTTCTTCTGTCCGCCGCGCTTGCGACGGCCTCGAGTCAAACCTTAGCCGGTGAGACGCGCGCCGCCCAAATCCTCGACCGCTTCGAACACGCCAACCAGTGGCGCGACCATGTGATGATCGCGGCGCATCGGGCCGGCAGCATGCAGGCCGGCAAGACGCTTTATGCCGAGAATTCGCTTGCCGCGGTCGAGGGCTCGATCGCGATCGGCGCCGAGATAGTCGAGGTCGATGTGAGGCGCTCGAAGGACGGCGCGTTCGTCATCATGCATGACAGCTGGCTCGACCGTACCACGAACTGCAAGGGCGAGGTGGTGGAATATACGCTGGCGCAGCTGAAGAAGTGCCGGCTGGTGATCGAGGGCACCGGCGCCGTCACCAGCGAGCCGGTGTCGACGCTGTGCGAAATGCTGCTGACGACCAAGGACAGGATCCTGATCAATCTCGACAACAAGCTCGAGGTGACGGACCTGCCCGGCATGATCGCGGTTGCCCGCGATCTCGGCATGGCCGATCAGGTGATCGTCAAGGAGAACCTGTGGAACCAGGCGCGCATTGAAGCCGCGAAGGCCGCGCTCGCCCAGGCGGGCGGCGGCTTCCAGTTCATGCCGATCCTTGCCGATGACGCCGTGCAAGATGCCGCCTTTGCCGGCGAGGTCGACAAGGCGTTCGCGCCACGCGCTATCGAGCTGATCAACTGGCGCAACGGCGCCGAGACGCTGACCGCAAACGGCGGCCCGCTGTTCAGCACGCGCATGCGGGCTACAGCCGTCCGCGGCGACTGGCACCTCTGGGCCGATACCTATGCCATCGTCAACAAGCCGGCGGCTTCCTTGCCGGCGGCCGTGGCGACGAGCTAGCGGTCGCTGCCAGCCTGCCGCGCGAGGCTTGGGGTTTCTGGGTCGATCGCGGCGCCACCATCATCCAGACCGACGAGCCAAAAGCGGCGATCGAATGGCTGGCTGCCAATGGCTATCGCGTACCGTACACGACGGACATCAAGCAAGCCGAGTCGGCGCATACGGCCAGTATTAATTAAGCTGACGTCGGCGCTTCACCCCGCCCGGCGCTTCGCGCCGACCTCCCCATCGAGGGAGCTAGAGCTGTCGTGCCAGCCTGCCGTCGCTGCATGCCTGCGATATTCATGAAATGCTAAACCCGTTTGAGCGAAAAGCGCGGCGCCTTACCTCCCCTTGATGGGG
>NZ_RZSF01000485.1:0-3673 GCF_004023325.1 Mesorhizobium sp. M1A.F.Ca.ET.072.01.1.1
TCATTCACCGCAGTATATCGCAAAGACGACCGGCGGGTCGGGGATGAAAGGTGGTCCTACCCGCCAGCACGGGGATGACGGGATCGGCCGGGGCGGTTGGCAGCAGTCGGGGTGCGACGGTGGTGGCGTGGATGCCTTGGGGTGCGATCGAGAGCGAGAGCGAAATCGATGCGGCAGTGGCCAGCATCGCTGAAAAGCCCGAGAAGCAAAGCAGGACGGCAATGGCCCAGACCGGCAAGAGCAGCAGCAGCGTCGCACTTGTTAGTCGGCCCAGTCACCATCCGTCCACGCCTTAACGGCCAGGTGCTTTTCAAATGCAGCCTTAATTTCTTCCGGGCTGTCCGGCAGAGGAGCCCCCATTACTCCTTCCATGGATTTGACGATCCGCCCTCTACCCGATCCGGTCAGGCCGGCGCGGTAGTCTAAGTCATCGAAGAACGAACACTCGAAAGCGTTGACCGCTCGATCGTCATTCCAGATATCGGGCATCTGTTCGGTAGTGATAGACCGTGCCTCTCGCTCACGGGATACACGATCGGCAAGCATGGCATGCCGCGATGTAAGGAAGCGCCGGAAGGCACCCTCCTGATCGGCGATTGGCATTGCCCCGATGTTATTCCGGCTCAGGAAGGCCTTCATATCGACTACATGGCGCTCGAACTGGCTCCTGGCCATTTCGAGGCCTTCGGGCGCATTCAAGGCGGTCGCAAATGCTGTCAGACGGGCAAACCGCTTCTCTGTGGCATCGTGGACCTGCTGGCTGATCAGTCGAGCGTATTTTTTTGGGACCCAGTGCCCGAATACTGTGTCAGCAGAATAGGGGCGCGAAGATGTGCGTTGGATCTCCTGCCCATCCACCGAGCTATCCTCATTACCCCCTTCATCTACACCCATCGCACTGCGCAGGCTGAACGCGAAACCGGACGTTGTCGGCCGAGCGTGTGCAACGCCTGAGTTGCTGCTCAGCGCCCTGATCAGCTGTTCCCTGTCATCCGCATTGAACTTGAAAGCATCGAAGGTGTAGGTCCTGGGCGCGGGCGGCTTGTGGATCAGTTTGCCAGTCAGAAAAAAGTCCCGCAGAGTCAAGATGTCCATCTTGGGCGGGAAGGCGCTGTCAACGATCGAGGCCGAGGCGAAGACTGCCTCGATGTATTGACTGAGGGCTTCGTGCCGGCCGAAGAAGTTGACCATCAGTTCGTGGCGGCTGCTGCCCGGGTTTGCGGATCCGACAAACCAAATTGGCCGGCTGGTCTTCAGGAAGTAGAACAGTTTGGTGTGGAAGTGCACCGGGGTGCTTTTCACGACGGCCAGTGTGACCTTCCGGAAACCCAGCTTCTCCAGCTTGGTTTTGACGCGCCGCAGATCTTTCCAGGTACGTGGCAACCAGGCAACCGCATCAAGACCGACAGCTATCCGGAGCGTGCACTCGCGACGGCGCTTTTTACGGACGTTCTGGCATAGATCGATCAGCCAGTCGGCATTGAAGTAGCCGCCGAGGAGGGTGATCGCAGTCGCGCTTTCGGCTGCCCCTGCCAGGGAATGGTCGAGATCCGCGTAGTCGACATAGTCGGCGTCGAGGTTGATGAGATCAGCGCGGGCAACGTGTATGCGTCTATCTGCCATTATTTCCCTCCAAGCACCCCGATAATCGCGCGTCGACACTAACTGCCGACCGTAGCGGGCCCCGAACTCCTGCCGCTATGCAGCTTCAAACAGTATATTTCAGCGGTGGTCTACTGCGTCTCGCTGCGAGCGTAATGCCCGATCACTCGAGATGGCGGAGCAGACATTGGATAGGCTTCTGATTTTCAGAGATACTGGTTCACCAGCAATCCGATGGGACGCCTTGCTGCTGGTGTTTGTACTGACTCAGAATACGACCACTGACTACGGCGTCCGAGGCGAAGGCGACATGGTGCAACGGCGCTGGAGCTGGCCCGGACCGAACAAGCGGCCGGTCTATAATTTCCGTTCAGAGGGCCGCGAGTTCTCGTCGAACCGGTACCTCATCGTCGCGGACGGTTTCTACGAGTTCAGCGATCCGATAGACTCCAAGAAGAAGCGAAAGGACAAGTGGCTCTTCACAAAGAAGAACGAGCCGATCTTCTGCATTGCTAGAATCTCGGGTGACACGCCGGAGGTCGGCGAAGCCTTCACCATGCTGACCATGGAGCCTGGGCCTGATATCGCGCCCTATCATGACAGGCAGATTGTTATCCTCGATCGCAGCGACGTGGGCGGACTGGCTCGACCCTTCGGTGTCGGCGAAGTCGCTGATCAAGGCCCTTCCACCCAGCACACTGCAGGTAGAGCAAGTCGGGTGACTTGAAACAAATCGGCGCCCGATGTCGATCAGGGATGGGGCGGGGAGCGCACCACCTGCCGGGCTGGCTTGTCCTGACGCTCGCCTTGGTACGAGACCTGGCGCAGGAGATTGTCTTCCGTCCAGGTGAGATAGGTGACCTCGACCACCACTTCAGGCCTGACCCAATGCACGCGCGACAGCTCAAGCGGCGAGCCGAACCGGCTCTCGCGCGGCGGCGGGACGTCGAGGGGCATTCGAGCTGCCTGAAGTGGCGCAAGCCGGCGAGCCAATCGCTTGAGCTCTGCAACCGTGATGCCCGTGCCGGCGCGGCCCGCGTAGAGCAGACGACCATCATCGGTGTAGTAGCCTAGGAGCAGCGAGCCGATATGCGGCCGGCTTCCAGTCGGATCGGTCCAGCCGACGACGATGAATTCCTCCCTGTTGAGACACTTTGACTTGACCCATAGGCCGCGATTGCCAGATGCGTAGGCGCGGTCGATCCGCTTTGAGATAGCGCCCTCGAGTGCAAGCCGACAGGCGTGCTTGCGGAACGCAGGCCCGTCGCCGATCACGTGATCGCTGAAGCGCAGACCGGGCATGTCGGTCGAAAACAGCCCTTCCAATCGCGCCTTGCGGTCGATGAGCGGCAGCTTCGCAATGCTTTCTCCGTTCAGGAACAGAAGATCGAAAGCAAAGAAGGCAAGATCGCCCGTGCGGCCCTCGTCCATAGCGGCCTGCAGGCGGCTGAAGGAGGTGACCCCGTCTGCCCGAACTGCGCACAGCTCCCCGTCGACATATGCCTCTTTCACCGGGAGCGCGCGGAGGGCCGCTATCGTCGCTTGATAGCGATGCGACCAATCGAGGCCGGTGCGGGTGAGCAAGCGGATGTCGCTGCCGTCGATCCGCGCGTGCATGCGGTATCCGTCGTACTTGATTTCGTGAAGCCAATCGGGGCCGTTGGGCGCTTCGTCGACCAGGCGCGTCAGCTGAGGCTCGATCCATTTCGGCGGATGCGTTCTATTCGGCTTTGCCGGATTCACCGTCTTCCGCGCCAATTGAGATGAAGCGTCATCATGCGGGCCAGACTACCACATGATGTCGGTACATCAGCTGCAGCTTTTATCGGAAATCGCGGGTCTTCACCTTGATGCCGCCGATATGCTCGTAGGGATCTTATCGCGAGCCGGCCACTTGCTGATTAAGCTGCGTAAAACCACGGGCTTTCGATAAGAACGGCCGCGCTCAGTCGCCCTCCTTGCAACAACGCAAAGCAGAGCAAAATGACCAGCACCATTAATCTCCACAGCCGCCAGCTATGGCAACGATTTGGTGGGTTGGATCATTCGAGACAATGTCGATGCTTACACC
>NZ_RZSF01000486.1:0-3650 GCF_004023325.1 Mesorhizobium sp. M1A.F.Ca.ET.072.01.1.1
GGCTCAATCCGGGTCTCGCGCGCGGCGTGCTGGCGTTCCTTGCCGAACATCAGGCGACGGAAACGTCGCCCTTCATCGATTCCCAGCCAGGCAAAATCATGCATGAGACGCGCAAGGGCGAAATGGCGGCGCTGCGCGAGCTTCCCTTCGGCCGCTATTATGGCGGCGTCGACACGACCCCGCTCTACATTCATCTCGCCTGCGCCTATGCCGACCGCACCGGCGACATGGCCTTCATCGACACGCTCTGGCCATCGCTCAAGGCGGCCGCCGAGTGGACGGAAGAGGCAAGCCGGGCAACGGGTTTCGTCACCTACCAACGCGCGGCGGAGTCCGGCCTCGCCAACCAGGGCTGGAAAGACAGCGTCGACTCGGTCTTCCATGCCGATGGCCGCATGCCCAAAGGACCGATCGCGCTGGTCGAGGTGCAAGGCTATGTCTTTGCCGCTTATCGCGGCCTTGCCGCGCTCGCACGCCGCCGCGGCGAGTTTGCCGATGCCGAACATTGGGAGAACCGCGCCGAGGAAATGCGGATCGCCGTCGAGCGTGACTTCTGGATCGAGGATCTAAACTTCTACGCCATCGCGATCGACGGCGAAGGCCAGCCCTGCAAGGTGCGAACGTCAAATGCGGGGCATCTGCTCTATGCCGGGCTGCCGCAGCCGGAGCGTGCCAAGATTGTCGCCGATCAATTGCTGTCGGCTTCCTTCCATTCCGGCTGGGGACTGAGGACGCTTGCAGACGACGCGATCTTCTTCAACCCAATGTCCTACCATAACGGCTCGATCTGGCCCCACGACACGGCGCTCTGCGGTGTCGGCCTGTCACGCTATGGAGAGCGGGAAAGTGTCGTGCGGCTGATGAGCGGCACGTTCGAGTCGGCCGTGCACTTCAACATGCGGCTGCCGGAATTGTTCTGCGGCTTCACCCGGGCGCCAGGCGAGGCGCCGATCGCCTATCCTGTCGCCTGTCTGCCGCAGGCCTGGTCGGCAGGGTCCACCTTCATGCTGATGCAGGCCTGCCTCGGTCTGGAAATCGACGGTTGGAAAGGCGAGTTGCGCGTCACCCGCCCACGGATGCCTATCGGTATCGACACGCTCACGCTCCGGCATCTGTCCGTCGGCAATAAGACTATCGACCTCACCTTCCAGCGTGTCGGGGACCGCGTCGTTGCCTTCCTCGCCGATCGGCATGAGGGCCTGGTGCCGCTGATTGTGCGGACTTAGACGGGTCGATTGCGCAATTCCGGACGGAAAACCGTTACGAGAGCGGAGTTCCGCAAATGCATCCGGCAGTCGAAAAATGTCGGAACCGACGAGCGCCCTATGCGTTTGCAAACCGGAACCGGCACACCTCTCCGCAGCCGGCAAGAACGAAAACAAAATAGCGGACAGCCGGAGGCAACCTGGCATCAATGGCACAGTATGGCGTCGACCTCTTGTGGGTCCTTATCCTAGCTAGTCTCGGACTCAGCGCTCTCGCGATCTTCGTCTCAATAACCAGGCACCGTCACCAGCATGCAACGGCTGTGAACACGCCCGGTGCGGGCGAGGACGTCGCATCGGAAGCCGCACGCAAGGTGTTGCGCGAATTCGAGAAGAACGGGCAGTCGGTCGACGCCGCCCTCGTCACCTGGTCACCGGAGACGCTGCGCAAGATCCTTGCCGAGGATCTGCCGGACGCACAGGTCATCGTCGTCTCCAACCGCGAGCCCTACATCCACAATGAGGACGAGAACGGCGATGTCGAGCTCGTCGTGCCGGCGAGCGGACTGGTCTCGGCACTGGAGCCGATCACGCGCGCCTGCGCCGGCACTTGGATTGCCTATGGCGGCGGAAGCGCGGATCGTCAGGTCGTCGACCGCCACGACCGGGTACAGGTGCCGCCCGAAAATCCATCTTATGCCCTGCGCCGGGTCTGGCTGACCGATGAGGAATATCAGGGCTATTATCTCGGCTTCGCCAATGAAGGGCTTTGGCCGCTCTGCCATATAGCCTTTACCCGACCGATCTTCCGCGAGTCGGACTGGGCGGCCTACGAGGCCGTCAACCGCAAATTTGCCGAAACGGTGGTTGCCGAGGCGCGGAACGAGAGGCCGATCGTGCTGGTCCAGGATTATCATTTCGCGCTGCTGCCGCGCATGATCCGCGAGCGCCTGCCCGAGGCGATTGTCATCACCTTCTGGCACATCCCGTGGCCGAATTCGGAAGTGTTCAGCATCTGTCCGTGGCGCGAGCGCATTCTGGATGGGCTGCTGGGCAGCTCGATCATCGGCTTCCACACCCAGTTCCATGCCAACAACTTCACCGAGAGCGTCGACCGTTTCATGGAGAGCCGGATCGAACGGGCGGATGCCGCGGTGTCCTATGGCGGCCAGACGACTTTGGTCCACGCCTACCCGATCTCTATCGAATGGCCTGTGCAGCTCCTGAAGAGCCTGCCGCCGGTCGAGGAATGCCGCGCGCAAATCCGCGAGCGGTTCGGGATTCCAGCCGACGCCAAGCTGTGCGTCGGTGTCGAGCGCCTCGACTACACCAAGGGCATTCTCGACCGCTTCCATGCGCTGGAGGAACTGTTCATCCGCTACCCTGAAATGATCGGCAAGGCGGTGTTCCTGCAGGTCGCCGCACCGAGCCGGGGCACATTGCCGGCCTACAAGCACCTGCATGAGGAATGCCAGCGGCTCGCCGAGGGACTCAACGAGCGCTACGGCAACGGCAGCTATCGTCCGGTCGTGCTCGTGGCCGAGCATCACTCGCAGAGGGACGTCTACAAGATCTACCGCGCGGCCGACATCTGCCTCGTCACCAGCCTGCATGACGGCATGAACCTCGTGGCCAAGGAGTTCGTTGCCGCGCGCGATGACGAAGAGGGCGTGCTCCTGCTCAGCACGTTTGCCGGCGCCTCGCGCGAACTGCTCGAGGCGCTGATCGTCAATCCTTACGACGCGGCGATGATGAGCGAAGCCATGCGGCAGGCGCTGGTCATGGGGCCCGACGAGCAGCGCGAGCGCATGCGCCGCATGCGCGAGATCGTACGCGACAACAATGTCTATCGCTGGGCCGGCAGCATGCTGCTCGACGCGGCGCGATTGAGGAAGCGCGGCGAGCTCGACCGCGTCACGGCCTTGTCCGACCGCTCGGCAAACACCAACGGCGACAATGTCGTCTCTATCTTCGAACGCAAACAGGCAGTCGGATTCCGATGAACATCCAAGCAGATTTGACCCCACCGCTCCCCGAAGGCCGGTGGGCGCTCTTCCTCGATATCGATGGCACCTTGCTCGAGCACGCCGCCCATCCAGATAGCGTCGCGGTCAGCACGGACTTGCGTTCGCTGCTGCAAGCGGTCGAGCACCGGCTGGATGGAGCGCTCGCCTTCATCACCGGCCGCTCTATCGCGGCCGTCGACCGGCTGTTCGAGCCTTTGAAGCTGCGGATCGCCGGCCTCTACGGGCTGGAGCACAGGCTGACACCGGACGGACAAATCGAGGCCGCCGACGAGCCGGCGGATATGGCCGCACTTGCCGACGAAATCGAGCTGGAGTTGGCAAGCAAGGCCGTCTATGTGGAGCGCAAGGGGCCGGTGCTCGCCATCCACACGCGGGCAGCGCCGCAATTGCTGGCCCGCGCGACGGAGCTGGTCGAGAC
>NZ_RZSF01000487.1:0-3614 GCF_004023325.1 Mesorhizobium sp. M1A.F.Ca.ET.072.01.1.1
GCGCTGCGGCGCGGGCTGCATGACCGGCTGCTGGGCGATCGGGTGCGGCTGAGGCTGGGCCGGCGGAGCCTGGAAGATCTTGCTCTGCGGGCGGAAGTCGTCGACCGGCGCGGGGCGCGGCTGTGCCATCGCGGCGGCGTTCGCCTCTGCAAGCTGGATCGCCTCGGCGACCGGATCGACGGCGCGCGGCTCGTAGGCCTGCTGCTGAACCGGTGCGGGACGGCTTTCCTGAACAGGTGCCGCGGGACGGGCGACCGGCTTCTGCGGCGCGCGGATGGAGATTGGCGCCGCGGCGATTTCGGCTGCCGACTTGTCGATGCCGGTAGCGACCACCGAGACGCGGATCACGCCTTCCAGTTCCTCGTCGAAGGTGGCGCCGAGGATGATGTTGGCGTCCTGGTCGACCTCCTCGCGGATCCGGGTCGCGGCTTCGTCCACCTCGAACAGGGTGAGGTCACGGCCGCCGGTGATCGAGATCAGCAGGCCCTTGGCGCCCTTCATCGAGGTCTCGTCGAGCAGCGGGTTGGCGATCGCGGCCTCGGCGGCGGCCATGGCGCGGCCCTCGCCCGAAGCCTCGCCGGTGCCCATCATCGCCTTGCCCATCTCGCGCATCACCGAACGGACGTCGGCGAAGTCGAGATTGATCAGGCCTTCCTTGACCATCAGGTCGGTGATGCAGGCAACGCCGGAGTAGAGCACCTGGTCGGCCATGGCGAAGGCATCGGCGAAGGTGGTCTTGTCGTTGGCCAGCCGGAACAGGTTCTGGTTGGGGATGACGATGAGCGTATCGACGCATTTCTGCAGTTCCTCGATGCCCATGTCGGCCGTCTTCATGCGGCGCTGGCCCTCGAAATGGAACGGCTTGGTGACGACGCCGACGGTGAGGATGCCCTTCTCGCGCGCCGCGCGGGCAACGACAGGTGCAGCGCCCGTGCCGGTGCCGCCGCCCATGCCGGCGGTGACGAAGCACATATGCGTGTTGGACAGATGATCGATGATCTCGTCGATGCATTCTTCCGCCGCCGCGCGGCCGACTTCCGGCTGCGAGCCGGCGCCGAGGCCTTCCGTGACATGCGCGCCAAGCTGGATCAGCCGCTCAGCCTTCGACATCGTCAGCGCCTGCGCGTCGGTGTTGGCCACCACGAACTCGACGCCGCGCAAGCCGGCTGTGATCATGTTGTTGACCGCGTTGCCGCCGCCGCCGCCGACACCGAACACGGTGATGCGTGGCTTAAGCTCGGTGATGTCCGGCTTCTTGAGATTGATGGTCATAGTCTCCGTCCTTTGCCTTTCCCGCCGCCTCGCCGCTGCGGCCGCCTTTGGGGCTGTCCCCGTCAAATTAAAAACTGTCTCTCAACCACTGACTCATGCGATGCAGTTTTCCGCCCGTTCCGGTCATCCTGAAACCGGAAAGTCCTTTCGCCGAATGGCTCTCGAAGCTCGCCATTTGAGGATAGATCAGAAGCCCGACCGGGGTCGAAAACGCCGGCCCCTTGGCCGCTTCCGGCAGGCCTGCCACGCCGAGCGGCCGGCCGATGCGCACGTTGCGCCCAAGAATGCGCCGCGCCGCCTCCGGCAGGCCCGCCAGTTGGCTGGCGCCGCCGGTAAGGACGACCCGCTTGCCGACGGCGTTGCCGTAGCCCGATTTGTTCAGCCGGTCGCGCAAAAGCTCGAGCGTCTCGTCGATGCGCGCCCGGATGATCCGCGTCATCACCGAGCGCGGGATCTGTAGCGGCAGCTCGCCCTCCTCGCCGATCGGCTGGATGGAAACCAGGTCGCGGTCGTCCGCGCTGCCCGGCAGCGCAGAGCCATGCATTACCTTCAGCCGCTCGGCGGCGTCGAGCGAAGTCGACAGACCCTTGGCCATGTCGAGCGTCACATGATTGCCGCCGATAGCGATGGCGTCGCCATGCACGAACTTGCCTTCCGAGAACACCGAGATCGTGGTCGTGCCGCCGCCCATATCGATGCAGGCCGCGCCCATTTCGAGCTCGTCGTCGACCAAAGCCGCGAGACCGCTGGCATACGGCGTCGCCACCATGCGCTCGACCGACAGATGCGAGCGGTTGATGCAAAGCTCGAGATTGCGCATCGGCGCAGCATCGCCGGTCAGCACATGCATATCGACGCCCAGCGTCTCCCCGACCATACCGCGGGGATCCCGCACGCCGCGCTCGGCATCGAGCGAGAAGCCGACGGGAAGCGAATGAACCACCTCTCGCTCGGCCCGCAGCGCCTGCTTCGCGCCGGCAGCGAGCACGCGCTTGATGTCGGCTTCCTCGACCTGATGGCCGCCGAGATTGATGGTTGCCGAAAAGGCCTCGCTCTTCAGCCGGCCGGCCGTCAGGTTGACGATAAGGGAATCGACGGTGAGCCCCGCCATGCGCTCGGCGGCGTCGACAGCGAGACGGATGGCATGCTCGGCGCGGTCGAGATCGACCACGACGCCCGACTTAACCCCCTGCGACTTCTGATGGCCGATGCCGATCACCTGGATGCGATGCGAGCGTCCGCGCAACAGCTTGCCGTCCTCGCGCGGCTTCAGCTTCGCCACCACGCAGCAGACCTTGCTCGAGCCGACATCGAGCACCGTCAGCGTGCCCGACCGGCGCGAAGAGGCATCACCGCCGCCGCCAAGCCAGCTCATATCTTCGTCTCCGGCTTGCGTTTCGTCAGGCTCTTCGGCTTGTCGCTGAGCGCGGCTTCGCGCTGCGTCGCCGCTTCCGGCGAGAGCTCGACGACCAGGCGATCGGACAACCGCATGTCGACGGCAGCGATGTCGCGCGTCAACAGTCCGTTGTCATGATCAAGCTTGACGAGCTCGGCGATCGCCTGATCCTCGCCGTCTTCCGGCAGCTTCACGGTGATGCCGTTCTCCAGCTTGAGATCCCAGCGCCGCTCGCCGACACGAATATAGCCTTTGACCCGCGCCGCCAGATCGGGATAGCGCTTGATCCTCTCCAGGAAATCCGGCGCCTTGGCCGGCGCGCCCGTGCCGATGATCAGCGGCAGCAAAGCCTGCTTGCCGCCCGAGAACGGCGCGATCACCTCGCCCGACCGCTCGATGACCGAAAGCGAATTGCCCTGCTGCCAGAGCGCGAAGGGCTCACGCTCCTCGACACGGACCTCCAGCGTGTGAGGATAGATCTTGCGCACCGCCGCAACCTCGACCCAGGGCAACGTCGCGATGCGCTCGCGCGCAGCCTCGGCATCAAAGCCGATCAGCGACGTCCAGCCATCGAGGCCGAGGCGGTCCAGTATATCGATCTCGGAAGTCTGGCGATTGCCGACGACCTTGATCTGGTCGACGGCAAAACCGGTTCGGGCCGTCACGCCCTGCACGATGCTGTCGGCGTAGCCGCCGAGATAGGCCCCATAGGCTCCGGCGGAAGCCAACAAGGCAGCCGAGAGGATCGCAGCCGAAAAACGCGGCGCCTCATACTCGCCATCGCAGAGACGGGCAAGCAAACGCACCGGCCGCCGCAGCTGGCGCGGCAACACGAAATGGTCGAACGATAGCGGCACGCCGAACAGCGCGGGCCCAGTCCCGCGGCCCTTGCCCTGGCCCCACCTCAACGCAGACACGAAGCGTCCTCCACCATCCAACTCAACAA
>NZ_RZSF01000488.1:0-3584 GCF_004023325.1 Mesorhizobium sp. M1A.F.Ca.ET.072.01.1.1
CTCGGCCGACCAGGGCGAGGTTACGTCGCAGGGAATGGCGCGGCGGCCGAGCACGTCGAGCATCTCGACATAGAACGGGTTATTGGTGGCGCTGGCGATTGCCCTATGGAAGGCGAGATCCGCCGGACCGGTCGGCTGGCTGGCGAGCAGAAGCCGCTCGAACTCGAAGAAAGCCTCCTGGATCGCCGCCTCTTGCGCCGCGTTGCGGCGGATGGCGGCAAGGCCGGCCGATTCGATCTCGATCGCCAGCCGCACCTCGAGCACGTTGAGCGCGATCGAATCCTTGGCGCCCATGTCGGCGGCCAAAACGCCGAGCGTGGTGGAGATGTGTTCTGTGACGAAGACGCCGGCGCCCTGCCGCGCCTCGACGAGGCCGTCGGCGGCAAGCTTTGCCAGCGCCTCGCGAATGACGGTGCGGCTGACGCCGAAGGTTTCCGTGAGTTGCCCTTCGGTCGGCAGCTTGTGCCCGGGCGGGATCTCGCCCGCCAACAGCTGCTTGCGGATCGCCGCGACCACCGTTTCCGACAGCTTCGGCTTCCGTTCGACCCTGAAATCCGTCGTGGGCCCGGCCACGTCGCACTCCCCTATCTGAACGCCCTATTCGAGGACGCCTACTTGAAGACACTTGGCAACCACAGCGAGATCGCGGGAATATACGTCACCAGCGCCAGAACCACGATACCCGCGCCGTAGAACGGCCAGTTCGAGCGTATCGCTTCCCAGACCGTGATCTTGCCGAACTTCATGCCCTTCAAATCCTGGCGCCCGGCTCAGAGCCGGTACGCCTTCTTGGCAAGCGTGTAGGCAAGCTCGCGCGCCAGCTCATGCGCTTCCTCCTCGCGCAGCCGATGTTCGGCGACGAGCCGCGCCAGGAAGGCACAGTCGACACGCCGCGCGACGTCGTGGCGCGCCGGGATCGATGGAAAGGCGCGCGTGTCGTCGTTGAAGCCGACCGTATTGTAGAAGCCCGCCGTCTCGGTGGTCATCTCGCGGAAGCGGCGCATGCCTTCCGGGCTGTCGTGGAACCACCAGGCCGGCCCAAGCTTCAGCGCCGGATAGACGCCGGCGAGCGGCGCCAGCTCGCGCGCATAGCTCGTCTCGTCGAGCGTGAACAGAATGATCGTCAGGTCTCGCTCCAGCCCGACGCAGTCGAGCAGCGGCTTCAGCGCCGTCACATAGTCGGTCCGGGTCGGGATATCGAAACCCTTGTCGCGGCCGAATTTCTGGAAAACAGCCGGCGAATGATTGCGCCACGACCCGGGATGGATCTGCATTACCAGCCCATCGTCGCGACTCATCTTGGCCATCTCGGTCAGCATCTGGGCGCGGAACAGTTTTCGCTCGCGCTCGTCCTCCGAACCGCGGCGGATGCTGTCGAACAGCTCCTGCGCCGCCGTGTCGGAAAGATTGGCGGTGTCGGCGGTCGGATGGCCGTGATCGGACGAGGTGGCGCCGAATTCCTTGAAATAGGCGCGGCGCTTTCGGTGCGCCTCGAGATAGCCGGCCCATGTGCCGGTGTCGCATCCGGTGATTTCGCCCAGGCGATCGAGATTGGCTAGAAACCCTTCGAGGTCGGGATCGACCACGGCGTCCGGCCGGTAGGCGGTAACGACGCGGCCCTGCCAACCGCTGTCACGGATCATCCGATGCCATTTGAGATCGTCGAGCGCCCCTTCGGTGGTGGCGATCACCTCGATGTTGAAGCGCTCGAACAGCGCCCGCGGCCGATAGTCGGCGCGCTGAAGAAGCGCGGCGATCGTGTCGTAGCACCGATCAGCGGTGCTGGCGTTGAGCGGTTCGTCGATGCCGAACAGGTGCTCGAACACATGGTCGAGCCAGAGCCGGGTCGGCGTGCCGCGGAAGAGATAGTAATGCTCGGCAAAGCGCCGCCAGATCGTTCTGCCGTCGGTCTCGACCGGCGCTCCGTCGAGCGTCGGCACGCCGAGCTTTTCCAGCGGCACGCCCTGGCTGAACAGCATGCGGAAAATGTAGTGGTCCGGGACGATCAGGAGCTGCGCGGGGTCGGGAAAGGGCTCGTTGAACGCATACCAGCGCGGGTCCGTGTGGCCATGCGGGCTGACGATCGGCAGGTCCTTGACGCCTGCATGAAGGGCGCGAGCCAGCGTTCGCGTTTCCGGCGCGAACAACAGGTCCGGATCAGTCAATGCAGCCACTTCGCTCCTCCCAGGCTGCCCCATTGGTGGATTAGCAAACAACATTGTCAACATACAAAAACCAGCCAGTTGTATGATGACTTTTGCATAAGGCCCGGCCATTGTACCGGGCAGCGGCGGGTGCTACGCCGCTGCCGCCATTCCTGCCAGGCTCGACGCGCCGATCGGAGACTTCAAACCAATGAACAGCCGTCTGTCGAACGCCTCGATCACGCAGCTGCCGGGCGCAATCGCCATACCCCGCTACGATCGCGGCGCCGTGACGCCCGGCATCGTCCATCTCGGCGTCGGCGCCTTCCATCGCGCTCATCAGGCGGCCTATGTCGACGCCTCCCTGGCTGATGGCGATACAGGTTGGGGCATCATTGGCGTCTCGCTGCGCAGTCCCGACACACGCGATGCGCTGTCGCCGCAGGACGGTCTCTACACGCTGGCGGTGAGGGAAAGCGCCGGCGAGCAGTTGCAGATCATCGGCTCGATCGTGTCGTTGCTGGTGGCGCCCGAAGATCCGGACGCCGTGCTTACCGCGCTCACCGATCCGCGCACCCGCATCGTCACGCTGACCATCACCGAAAAGGCCTATCTGAGGGCCGCCGACGGCAGCCTAGACGAAACTCATCCCGATATCGTCCACGATCTGGGAAACCCCGGATCGCCCAGGACGGCGCATGGTTTCCTGGCCGAGGCGCTTGCGCGCCGCCGCGCCGCCGGCACGCCGCCCTTCACGGTGCTGTGCTGCGACAACCTTCCGGCCAACGGCGCCACGCTGCACAAGCTGTTGCTCGAGTTTGCCAAGCTGCGCGACTTACGACTCGCTCGACAGGGCGATGCCGGGCTCGCTCGACAGGGCGATGCCGAACTCGCCCGCCATGTCGCCGGCGAAGTGGCCTTCCCGTCTTCCATGGTCGATCGCATCGTGCCGGCGACCACCGACGCCGACCGCGCCCGCATCGCCGGCGAGCTTGGCCTCCAGGATGCCTGGCCGGTGGTGACCGAGCCGTTCTGCCAATGGGTGATTGAGGACCGTTTCCCCACCGGGCGGCCGGCCTGGGAGAGATTCGGCGTCACCATGGTCGAGGATGTCGGTCCCTTCGAGGACATGAAGCTGAGGCTGCTCAACGGCGCGCATTCCGGCATCGCCTATCTTGGCCTGCTCAGCGGCCACACCACCGTCGACCGCGCCTTCGCCGACCCGTCGATCCGACGGTTTGTCGACGCATTGTGGGCCGAAGCCGTGCCGACGCTGCCTGAGGATGCAGGCCTCGATACGGCCGCCTATACGGCCGAGCTCGCCCAGCGCTTCTCCAACACCGCGCTTGCTCATCGCACCGCGCAGATCGCCAATGACGGCAGCCAGAAACTGCCGCAGCGCATCGTCGCGTCAGCCATCGAATGCCTCGAAGCCGGGAC
>NZ_RZSF01000489.1:0-3580 GCF_004023325.1 Mesorhizobium sp. M1A.F.Ca.ET.072.01.1.1
TTCATCATCAGGAAATCTCCATTGGTTTGCATCGTTGACTAAGTTTCCAACGGAGCTTTCCAGGGGATGTTCCGGCTGAAAAAATTCGTGAAGAACCGCATAGCTCTGTTAGCCTAACGGCGAGATCGGGTGGCGGCACCTTTAGGAAGGGCCGGCAAGAACAAATCGGGTCGCCCGCGTTGGCGAGAGGGGGATAGTATGGACTCGCCGCCGCGCGTCACACTGCTCGTCGGCAGTGCTCCGGATGTCCTCCTTGTGGGGCAGATCGGCAGCTCCGGCGCCTGCCGACCCGTCACGCAAAGTTGCTCGGCTCCGGCGCGCCGTTCGGATAGACTTTGGGCAATCCAAGTAGAAGGAGTGAAGCCATGACTTCGCGCCTCAGCCTGATTGGACTTGCCTTCGCTGCCTTCGCCACCCAGGCATCCGCCTTCGAGATCTCCAGCCCGTCGGTCTCCAACGACAAGTGGGACGCAAAATATCTCGGCGACAAGCCCGGATGCGGCGGCAAGAGCGTCTCGATCGCGCTTGCCTGGAAGGAACCGCCGGCGGGCACCAGGAGCTACGCGCTCACCATGTTCGATCCCGATGCCAATGGCGGCAAGGGGTTCTGGCATTGGCTTGCCTGGAACATCCCGGCAAGCGCCAAGGGCCTCGCCGAAGGCGCCGGCTCCAAAGGCGGCAAGCGCCTGCCGAAGGGCACGGTGTCCGGCACGGGCGGCGTCGGTCGCGCCGGCTATTTCGGCCCATGTCCGCCGCCCGGCAGCGGCACGCACCACTATGTCTTCACGCTCTATGCGCTGAGTGAGGCGAAGCTGCGCACGCCGGAAGATCCGTCGCCCGAAATGGTGTCGGTCGCGGCGAAGAGCCAGGCGCTGGCGGAGGCCAGTGTGACGTATACCTACGGGAGGTAGCTGATCTTCCCCCCCTTGAGGGCCCTTGAGGGGGAGATGTCGCCGAAGGCGACAGAGGGTCGGCGCGCACGATGCGCCAACTTGCCCTCTTGTTGTTCGTCGGCGCCCCAGGCGCAGCGACCCGCTTTGGCCTGCCGGCCATCTCCCCCGCAAGGCGGGGAATCAGCAGTTCACTCCGCCGCTTGCAACCTGTCCTGCGTCTTCGTCTCGAAATCGCTGGCGTCGTGGCGCTCGTGCAACTGATAGGCCGGATCGCCGGAGATGCGGTTGACCATGCGGCCGCGCCTTACCGCCGGCCTGGCGTCGATCGCATCGGCCCAGCGCTGCACGTGCTTGTATTCATGCACGGCGAGGAACTGCGCGGCATCGTTGTAGCTGCGGCCTTTGGCGAGCCCGCCATACCAGGGCCAGACCGCCATGTCGGCGATGGTGTAGTCCGGCCCGGCGAGATACTCGCTTTCGGCCAGCCGCCGATCCAGCACGTCCATCTGCCGCTTGGTTTCCATGGCGAAGCGGTCGATGGCGTATTCGATCTTTTCCGGCGCATAGGCGTAAAAATGCCCGAAGCCGCCGCCGAGATAGGGCGCCGAACCCATCTGCCAGAACAGCCACGAGAAGGTTTCGGCCCGCGCTGCACGCTCCGTCGGCAGAAACTCGCCGAATTTTTCCGCCAGATAGGTGAGGATCGAGCCCGACTCGAACACGCGCACCGGCTTCGGCTCGCTGCGGTCCATCAGCGCCGGGATCTTGGAGTTCGGGTTGACCTCGACGAAGCCCGAGCCGAACTGGTCGCCGTCATTGATGCGGATCAGCCAGGCGTCGTATTCGGCGCCCTTGTGGCCGCGCGCCAGCAACTCCTCCAGCATGATCGTCACCTTCTGACCGTTGGGCGTGGCCAGCGAATAGAGCTGAAGCGGATGCTTGCCGACAGGCAATTCCTTCTCATGCGTCGGCCCGGCGACTGGCCGATTGATGGAGGCGAAGGTGCCGCCATTCGGCTTGTTCCAGGTCCAGACTTTCGGCGGGTTGTACTGGTTCATCTCGGGAGGCCTTGTTGCTGGTGGGCGGATGCGGGGTTCGTTGGCGCAAGATTTAGGTGCGGTTGCGCGGGCGTCAAAGAAAAAAGTTCAAATTTCGTTGAACTAACGCTTGGGCCAGCAGCGCCCCGCCTTCTCCGTCAGGGACAGATGCCCTTGCACCGCGTCCCTTTGGCCATACTTATAGAAAAGACCCGCAATTCAGGATCGACGATGACCATCGAAAAAATCTCGCGCTCCGTCGTGGCCGTGCGCGCCACGGTTCCGGACGACGCCTTTACCGCCAATGCGCTGGGCACGCGCCGCGAGGGCAGCGGCGTGGTGATCCGCGACAGCGGGCTGGTTCTCACCATCGGCTATCTCATCACCGAGGCCGAGGAGGTCTGGCTGACCGACCAGGACGGCCGCGTGGTTGCGGCGCATGCGCTGGCCTATGACCAGGAGACCGGCTTCGGCCTGGTGCAGGCGCTGGCACCGCTCGGGCTGCCGGCAGTCAAGTTCGGCAATGCCAGGAAGGCCAATATCGGCGACGCCGTGACGCTTGCCGACGGCATCGGCCAGCAGGTCGACGCCCACATCGTCACCAAGCAGGAATTCGCCGGCTATTGGGAATATCTCATCGACGAGGCGATCTTCACCGCGCCGGCGCATCCGTCGTGGGGTGGTGCTGCGCTGTTCGACCGTGACGGCAAGCTGCTCGGCGTCGGCTCGCTGCGCCTGCAGATGAGCCGCGCCGGCGAAGTTGCCGACATCAACATGATCGTGCCGATCGACCTTCTGACGCCGATCCTCGACGATCTGGTCAAGCGCGGCCAGGTCGCCAAGCCGCCGCGCCCGTGGCTCGGCGCCTTCTCGGCGGAGTCGAACGGTATGGTGGTGGTGATGAGCGTCGCCGAAGGTGGTCCCGCGGCAAAGGCTGGCCTTCGCCAAGGCGACATCATCTCCGACGTGCGCGACGGCGAGGTTGACGGTCTCGCCGACTTCTATCGAAAACTCTGGCAGAACCCGGCCGGCGCGGAAATTCCGTTGCGCGTCGTGCGCGACGGCCGTGAGACCTGGCTTCGCGTAAAATCGGCCGACCGCAACTCGTTCCTCAAGAAGCCGCAGCTGCAGTAACGTGCATCCAAGGCTGCTGAAGACCTTTCTCGCGGTCGCGCGCACACGCAACGTCACGCGCGCGGCGGGCGAGCTCAATCTCGCGCAGTCGAGCGTCAGCGACCAGATCCAGGCGCTCGAGGCCGAGCTGGGCGCGACGCTGTTCACACGGTCGCGGCAAGGGCTGGACCTGACCCCGGCCGGCGAGGCGCTGCAAGCTTACGCCGAGGAATTGCTGGCGCTCGCCGACGACGCCCGGGCCGCCATCGATGCCACCAAGGCCGAGACGGCCGGCAGCCTGTCGATCGGCGCGCTCGAGACGATCGCTTCGGCAAAACTTCCCGGCTGGCTCGCCGATTTCCAGGCCGTTCATCCCGACATCGACATCAGGCTGAAAATCGCAGGCAGTGGCGAGTTGCGCCGCAGGCTGGGAGAGGGTGGGATCGACGTCGCCTTCTGCTTCGACAGACCGGGCGCCAGCGAGCCCGACGAGCGCTTCGCCAGGCGCCCCGTCGCGGCCGAGCCGCTGGTGCTGAT
>NZ_RZSF01000048.1:0-29698 GCF_004023325.1 Mesorhizobium sp. M1A.F.Ca.ET.072.01.1.1
AGGGTGTAGTCATAGGACCGCTCATCGCGCCAATCCGGCCGGTCGGCTTCAGTTTCTGGCAGGCTCATCAGGTATTTCCGCCCGAAGCATGAAGCGAAGCCATCATGTGGCCTCGTGGATTGACCGGCGCCCACAGCACCGGACCGGCAAGGCCGCCATTGCGGCGAACGGCATCGAGGCGCTCGCTTGAGACCTCGAGGTAGCCGGCCAGGGCTTTGGTGGGGCCGATCGCGCGCGGCTCGCCAAGCCGCTCGAGCGGCCAATCGGCCCGGCGCAGGATGCGCTCCATGCGCAGGTCGGTGACGGTGACGATGCGGCTCAGTCCTCGCCACAGGCCGAACTCGATCATGCCTGCGAAGAGCGCGTAGGTGCCGACAGCGATGCCGCCTGATCCCTTGGCGGCCGACGGCGGCAGGTCGAGCGCGAAACGACTGCTTTCCCAGATCCTTGAATCCTGCGGCGTCGGCTGTCCGTCGAGCAGGGCCGGAAAGATATCGCCAAGCATGGTCGGCCCGGTCGAGGCAAGCAGGCGCACGCAGCCGCAGACTTCACCGCCTGCACCGCGCAGCACCAGATAGTGCGGTTTCAGCGCGTCGAAGCGATCGATCTCATAGCCGCCGCTGGTGTCCACGTCCCAGTCAAGCCGCTGCTTGAAGACACGGTGGCGCAGACGGTGCATTTCGTGGAGCTCGTCGGCGAAATCGCCGTACCATTCGGGAGCAATGAGCTGCAGCATGATTATCGGCCTCCTGGCAGGATTGACCCTGCCATTGGAGGCCAGGCGTCAGGCCGAAGCAGCCTGTACAGCGGTACAGGTGCCTGGTTAGCCGAGACCCGTTCTGGCGGCTGAGAATTGCGCCACGGCCTGCATGCGGGTGCGCACCCCAAGCTTCTTCCTGGCGTTCTCCAGGTGAAATGCGGCGGTGCGGCGCCTGATGCCAACAATCGAGGCGATGTCGGGTGCGGATTTGCCCTGCGCGGCCCATTCCAGGCATTCATATTCGCGCGGCGTCAGTTGCACGCCGTTGACCACCCGATCGGCCGAGAGCTTGCGGCGGACGCAGATATGAAAGCAGGTCGCCATGAAGCGAAATGCCTCTTGGTAGCGCTCGCTCACCCGCAGGAGGGCCGGACTGAGCCCGTCGGCGGCAAAGCTCATGGCGGCGACGTTGCCCCGCTTGTCGAGGATCGGGATGGTCAAACCGCAGCGTATGCCGAACGCGGCCGCCTCGTCGAAGAGCTTCCGCTCGAAATCCGACAGGCCGGCGGTTCGGCTGTAGTGAAGCCCCCACAGAAACGGGCATTGGCCGCCCTGCGCCCGCGCGATCACCGGATCGATGGCGTGATAATGGTTGCTCAGGTAATGAGCGGTCCAGCGTGGCGGATAGTTGGAGATCAGCCTTGGCTTTCCCGGCGCCCGTGGCGGCAGCCACAGATAGGCGAATTTGACGAGATCGAATGCCGCGGCAGCACGCGCCATCGCGTCACGGAAATCCGTCTCATCGACGCTTTCCGAAAGTTGCTCCAGGAAGGTCTCGAAGACAAATTGCATGCCTAGTCGTCCCCAGACCCTTCCGCCGCGCGGCATTCGGAGTCGCGCAAGCCGGCGGGCAGCTTGCCAAGGTGACGTGGCCAAGTCCGCCGTCACCGAGCGTTACGCGATCGCCAGTCCGTCACCTTCCGGCCGGCATTCCAACGATGGGAGAATGCCGATTCTAATCTCTTCAGCATCCAATTCGAACCGACAGGCGATGACATCGAGTCCGCGGCACGCGCCATTCAACGTGCAGCCGCGACAGATTTTCAGCCGTTTCGCCATCCGGCTGATAGCGCTTGCGCCACGCGAAAGGCTTGCTTGGCCGATGCTCACGCCGAGGCTTCGCCAAGCATCTTGAGCATTGCCAGCCGGACCTTGACGAGCTTGCGCACCGGCGGGTGATAATTTTGAGGAGCAGCGTCCACCACAAATACCAAGGTCATCAGGTCCAGCAAGAATTGGTGGATCGCGTCGGCAGTCACGACCGACTCGAACTGACGCAGCATTGAGCGTGCCTCATTGACCGTTTGCGCGCCCGGCGCATCGATCAACGCTTCAAGCTTTTCGAAAATTTCCAATTCGGCGAAACCTCCGTTTCCTCATTTGCCATAGGGCACCTTGCGACGCATACGTCGCGCGAACAGTAGCAGGCCAAGCGGCGCCTGCTCGCACGATGGTGGTGGCGGAGCCATGCAGCAGCCTTAGCTCCATGGATCGAAAGACAACAAATCTCGGCCGCACGCCATGGCATCGAAAAATCGTTCCACGAGAGACGCGCGGGCGCCTAAGGCCCAGCGCCCGCATTGCGAACTGAAAACCGAAATGAGCTCGGCACCTCGAACCCGACACCGAAGATGCAGAAACGGACGAACTTGGCTTCATCAGGAGGTCATCCTCAGACCTGTTTTCGATGATCCGCGTTTTGAAAGTAGCCCTGGTGAGGTCACCACAGAAACCGATTCTCGTTCGCTTTGACGGCGTCCATTTTCTGCAGTCGGAAGATTTCCTCAACGGACACGATTTCGGGGTCGATGCGGTGAATACCGCCGTCGGCGCGGATGCGGGCAAAGACGTCCTTCATGGCGGTGACCGCTGCCCGAATGGCATGATTGCCATAGATCACCATCGCAATCTTGCCGAGGGCGCGGATGCGCGACTCGTTCATTTCCGGATAGGCCGTCGGCACGATGACTATCGGAGCTTGGCCGCGCCAGGCTCGTACAAAACTTTCCACCTCGTCGGGCATCTTGCGCTTGGAGTGGACCAAGATCATGTCGGCGCCAGCTTCTTCATACGCCCCGGCCCGCTTCAAGGCCTCGGCTTCACCCAGTCCGGCGATCAGCGCTTCGGTGCGCGCAATGACGAGGAAGTCCGCGTCTGCGCGCGTCGCAACGGCCGCCCGAATTTTTCCCACGAATTCCTCGGTCCGGATGAGTTCCTGGCGACCATCTGCCAGGAGGCTCGTCACCTTTGGAAAGGCTTTGTCTTCAATGACGACCGCGGCGGCGCCCGCACGCTCATATTGCTGGATGGCGTAGATCACGTTGATGGCGTTGCCGAAGCCCGTGTCGATATCAGCTATGATCGGCAGCGATGACTGCTCGGCCATCGAACGGACCATGTCGAGATGCCGCGTCATGGAGACAAGGCTTGCATCGGGCAGTCCATAAAGAGCGGAAAGTTCGAAACCGGAGGCCCAGATGCCATGGAAGCCTGCTTCCTCGGCCAGGATTGCCGACAAGGGACTGTGCGCCGCCATGACGTGGGCCAGACGGCCGGCGCAGACATGGGCTCGCAGAGATGCCCTGCTCGTCAGCATGGAGGCTCCGCAGATGTGCTTGGGGCTTTGACCAGTTTGCAGCATCTTGCGCGCCTCTGGAATCGACGAATGATCGAATGACTGCCTCCTGTATTCGGCGACGTCGTTGGCAATCAAACGCATTGATCGATTTTTGAGACCTTTCCATAGCCGAATGCGATGTTAACGAGCCTCCGAAATCGCCGCCTTTTTACACAGTCGAGCCAACCACCGGCAAAAGGCGCGAGCGAGTTCGGGATTGTCGGCGCGGTCGACCGCATAGGCGCGGTATTGCATTCCGCTTGGCGTAAGCGAACCCGGCACCACATTCAAAGCGCCAGTGCGCACCAGGTCACTGACGATGATCTCGGGCGCTACCAGAAGGCTTTTTCCTGTCATGACGGCAGGCAGCGCAAGGTAATTGTGATCGTATCGCGCGCCCGACTTGATATCCCTTGACGTCAGATTCATCCCTCGCAGCCAGGTGGGGAGTATGTCGGGACGAGATGTGACGTTGATCATCGGCATGGTGCGAACGACCGAAAGACTTTTGCCTGCTATGTGATTTGGAGGGCCCACACACACGAGTTGCTCGTTATAGATCTCCCAATGATCGGCAGGTTCGACGACCGAAAGGTCGCGTGTAATCAAGATGTCGAAATCGTCGGTGGATGTCGGCAGCGAAAGCGAACTGATCACGTCAACCATCACGCCGCCCATTTCGGTGGAGAATGCCTGAAGATTTGGGATCAAGAATGAATAGGCAAAGGTCGAAAGTGACGTGCGCACGACAATCCGGTTGGCGTTCGGCCGCGTCCGCCGCCGCATTCTTTGAGCGGTGAAGCACACTGTATCGAGCGGCTCGGAGACAGTGTTGGCGAATAATCTTCCAAACTCGGTCAGTTCGCTTCGCCTGCCCCGCCGTTCCATCAAGTCTGTCCCGAGATATCCTTCCAGAACGGCTAGGTAGCGGCTGACGGAGCTCTGCGTCGTGCCTAATGCGTTGGCTGCCCGCGTCAGGCTTCCTTCGCGCACGATCGTTACGAAAGCGCGTATTGCGTTCAAAGGCACTGCTTCGTCTTCGCTCGTCATCGGTAGCTCCGGAAAGAGTTGGAGGGCTGATCCCTTACGGCAATTCATCTCCAAACTGAGACCATCCATCACATTATTCGATATTTGTCACCGGACTGTCGTGTCCCGGCGGTACCGCGTAGCCATGAGTTCCGGCCCCAGGATGGGTGCATGACATTTCCGCTCAATAGACATGGCTTTCTTACTTATTGCTTTGTGCAATGTGAGCCAACAGCTCGCATTGCGTGTCGCCGTCAATTCTGGCGCAGGCTACCCAATCGTCTTGCGTTGGGCACGTTTGACAGCTGGTCTATCAGACCGCTTGAGCGCTGCGTCCTTTGCCATCCGAGGTGCGCGGCGACGAGGTCAGTTGGCCGAGTCGTCGCTTGCGTGAGGAATGAGGAGGCCGCTGCGTGAGTGGGATTATCATAAGAAATATTCGCAAGTCGTTCGGGGCCACAAGGGTGCTGCATGACGTTTCGCTCTCGATTGCGGATGGCGAGTTCCTGACCCTGCTCGGCCCGTCGGGATGCGGAAAATCGACATTGTTGCGCATACTGGCCGGGCTCGAGGTCCAGGACACGGGCAGCATCGAGATTGGCGGTCGTGTGGTGGATGGAGTACGCCCGAAGCGTCGCGACGTGGCGATGGTGTTCCAATCCTATGCGCTTTACCCGCATATGAGTGTCGCCGCGAACATCGCCCTGCCGTTGCGAATGCGACGGCTGAGCCGCGCGCAGCGCCTGCCGCTCATCGGCCGATGGCTACCAGGCTCCGGGCCGGTGATAAGCGGGATCGAGATGGAGGTTTTTCGCACCGCCGAAGCGCTCGGAATTGCGCATCTGCTCAATCGCAAACCGGGACAACTGTCCGGCGGACAACGTCAGCGGGTGGCGGTCGGTCGCGCCATGGTGCGCCATCCTGCCGTGTTTTTGATGGACGAGCCGCTCAGCAATCTCGACGCCAAGCTGAGGGTCCAAATGCGTGCCGAGATCAAGGACCTGCACAGGCGCCTTGGGGTGACATTTGTCTATGTGACGCACGACCAGGCGGAAGCGATGACGATGTCTGATCGTGTCGTTGTGATGCGCGACGGCGAGATGTTGCAAGTTGCCCCGCCGCAGGAGATCTATGCCGACCCGAACGACATACGCGTGGCCGAGTTCCTGGGATCGCCAAAGATCAACATGGTGGACGCAACAATGCGCGAACCTGGCTTGGTCGATCTTGCGGGCTCCGCCCTTTCGGTTGCTTGCGAGATAGCGCCAGGGTCCAAATTCACTGTCGGCATCCGCCCAGAGGCTTTCCAGTTTGCTGAACATTCCGGTCCGGGGGTGATCACCGGCTCGGTACGCATGGTCGAGCATATGGGCTCCGATTTGTTCGTCTATTTCGACCCGTCCGGCCTCGAGCAACCGTTGATAGCCAGGCTTTCCGCTGATCGCGCACCCCATATTGTAGCCGGACAGACGCTGCATGTCTCAGTCAGATCGGACCAGCTGCTCGTCTTCAACCGCGACGGTCGTCGGGTTCGTGCGCGAGACGTCTCGAGCGCTCACTCGTCCACGCCAGCCAGGGAATGGGCCTGATGAGCGCAAGCCTGCCTGCTGTCAGTCGGCTTGCGCAGCCCGCGGAAGCGGTCGTGGGGACGCTATCGCCGCGCGTCTCGCTGCCACGAAGACACTCGTTGCACGAGGCAATGTGGGGTTGGGCACTTATTGCGCCTGCTCTCATCTTTCTGGTCGTTCTGTTCTTCCTGCCCGTTATCGGCGTTTTTGTCATAGCGTTCAGCGACTGGCAGTTCGGCGCCAGCTCGCTTTCCTTCGTCGGTCTCGCAAACTTCCGCGAAGTCATCTTTGACGAGGGTTTTCGAGCGTCGCTGATCAACACTGTCGTTTATGCAGTGATGGTTGTTCCGGGAACCGTCCTTGCAGGACTTTTGATCGCGCTGCTCATAGAGAGCAGCCATTCGTGCCGCGCTCTTTATCGAGCGGTTCATTTCTTGCCCTTCATGGCCACGGCAACTGCAATGGCGATCTCGTGGGAGGCCTTGCTGCATCCCACCATCGGCCTGATCAACCACAGCCTCGCGGCCCTTGGTTTACCTGTCGCCAACTGGCTGCGCGATGAAACGACGGCCCTGCCTGTTCTCGCCGTTATCGGCATCTGGCAGAATCTCGGTTACGCCATGGTGCTCTTCATGGCGGGGCTGAAGTCGATCCCGCTTGATTTATACGACGCCGCTGAGGTTGACGGGGCCGATCACTGGCTCGATCGCCTGCGGACCGTCACCATTCCAATGCTTGGACCGGTGTCCATGTTCGTCGTCATCGTTGTGGCGCTTAGAGCTTTCGAAACCTTCGACACGGTCCAGATCCTGACCCAAGGCGGCCCGGGCCACTCCTCGGAAATGCTGCTCTACACGATCTACAGGGAAAGTTTTGAATATTTGCGCGCCGGCTATGGCGCCGCGGTCGCCATCGTCTTTCTCGCAATCGTCGTGGCGCTGACCCTGCTCCAGGCAGGTCGCATGGACAAACGGGTACACTATCAATGAGCGCGATCCGCCTTTCTCCTGCGGCCGCCATCCTGCGCCACGGCGTGCTGGTCCTCACGTCCGCATTCATTCTCGTACCCTTCATTTGGATGGTCAGCCTGTCGCTCAAATCACCTGGCGAGATTTTTCGTGCGACCTTCTCGGTCCTTCCGGCGCAATTTTATGGTGTCGACAATTACGCCAAGGCGATCACTTCGGTGCCTCTGCCGCGCTACATGGGCAACGGCCTGCTTGTCTGCGCTCTGATCCTGGCAGCACAAATTCTCTCGTGCGCGCCGGCGGCTTACGCTCTGGCCAAGCTCAAGTTCTGGGGTCGCGATTTCATTTTCGCCATGGTTCTCGTCGGGCTGCTTCTGCCCCACCAGGTGCTGTCCCTTCCCTTGTTCATCCTCTGCTACAAGCTCGACATCCTGAACACGTACTTGGCCCTGGTTATTCCATACGTCGTCTCACCGTTCGGTATTTTTCTCTTCCGCCAATTCTTCAAGAAGATCCCGAACGACATTGTCCACGCGGCTCGGCTCGATGGCCTGTGCGAACTTGCCATCGTCTGGAAAATCATGGTGCCGATGGCGCTGCCTGCCGTCATCGCGTTTTCCATCTTCTCGGTTGTAGCCCACTGGAACGATCTTTTCTGGCCGCTGATTGCGGTGCGCGACGGCAACCTGATGCCTGCGCCGCTCGGGATCATGGCTTTCAAGAACGAAGAGGCCGGGAACGACTACGGCCCATTGATGGCCGCATCGACACTGGTCGTCGCCCCATTGCTCATCGCATTCCTGGCCGCGCAGAAGTGGTTCGTGGAGGGAATGACTGGTGGGTCTGTGAAATGAACGCAGCTCACAAATAAAATGAGGATCGACCAATGTTCGAAATCACGCGGCGCCATTTTCTCGCCGGTTCATCGTCCATCTTCCTTACCACGGGGTCTGTCGCGCGCGCGGCGCCCTCGGATGCGCTGCGCGTAGTCGCGCTCCCCTCCATATTCGCCGACATGTATTCCGCGCTGGGAGCTGCCTATCAGGCGGGACATGACGTTGCGTTGAGCATAGACACCTCGATTCGAGAGGATGAGACCGCCATCACCACCGTGCTGCGCTCGGCAATGGTTGGGGAACTGCCGGACGTCCTGTTCATCAGCCCGAACTGTCTTCGTGTATTCGCCGACAGAAAGCTTGCGCAAAGCCTGGATGATTACCAGCGCAACGAAGCCGGTTGGGGACAAAGTTTCTCACCGGCCGTGACACGAATCGGCCGCTTTGGAGCAAGCATGCATGGCCTTGGCTTTGCGGTCTCGATGCCGGTGATCCTCTATAATCTCGACCTCTTGAAGCGAATTGGCGTCAGCGAGCCGCCGGACTCCTGGGAAGCAATCACGGCGCTGGGCCGCAAACTCGATGCCATGGGCAAAGGCCAGGTCGTGGGCGCGTTTATGGAGTACGACAACGGCGGCAACTGGACGTTCCATTGTCTCTTGAATGGGTTTGGCGGCCGCATCTTGGCCGATGACGGACAGAACGTCGGATTTGTCGGGGCCGAAGGGCTCGCCGCCCTTGGAATTTTGCGGGATTTCGGCGCATGCGGACAAGCGCGAGCGGACATGTCACGCGACCAGGCACGACAGGCATTTTCCGCGGGTCAGATTGGCATCCTGTGTACGTCAAGCAGCAGTTACGCGGCTATCGCGAAACGCGCCGAAGGACAGTTTCAAATTGCGATGCGGCCGTTCCCGGTTGCGAATGAAGCCGGTCACCTGCCCGCCGCCGGCCCCATCAGCATCATGTTCTCCAAGGGTCCGGAGCAGCGACAAAAGGCATGGGAGTTCATGAAGTTTGCTTCAGGTGTCGCGGGGCAGACGATCGTGGCGACGCGCACGGCTTATCTCCCAGCCAACGATCTCGCGCTCAGCACCGAAGCGCTGCGGCAATATTATGCATCGCGTCCCAACCTCCAGGCGCTGATCCCGGCGTTGTCGGTGATGGGACCCTGGGAAGCGTTCCCAGGCGAGAACTCAGTCAAGATCACCACCGTGATAAAGAACCACTTGGCGTCGGTGGTCTTGTTGAAAGCCGCACCCAAGCAGGCACTGGAGCAGATGGGACATGACGTCTCCGATCTGCTTCCGTTGCATTGACCGACCCTGACCCCAACCACCCTCAATCAAAGGTGTTATCAAATGGCATCATTCCTAAAGCGTGACTTGTCGGCCTCTCGCGCGCTAAAAGAAAAACTCCGTTCCGGGGGCATCGGCACCCTGGTACACTCCAGTCATCCGTCGCCCAGCCTAGCGGAAAAATTGGCTGAATGCGGGTTCGATGCCGTCCTCATCGACTGTGAACACGGTTCGGCCGGTCCGGAACGGGTGGAAGAGATGGCGCGCGCTTCGAGTCTGTCGGGAATCGTTTCGATCCTGCGGCCGGAAGATCCCTCGCCATGGATGGTGACCAAGTATCTCGAATGCGGCGTCGACGGTCTGATGATCCCGTTGGTGTCGGACGCGAAAGTAGCGCAGAGCATCGTGGACCGGTTCAGGTTCTCCGCGCCGTTCGATCACCAGGACCGGTTGCTTATCCTGATGATTGAGACCATCGAGGCAGTCAACAACTTGCCGCAAATCATGGCCGTCGAAGGCGTCGACGCCTATCTGGTTGCTCCTGGGGACTTGGCCCTCACGATCGGCGCTCAGCCCATCACCTACGAATGGCAGCAAGGCAACAAGCCGCAAGCCGTTGCAGAAGTCGTCGATCGTGCGATCAAAACGATAGTGGACGCAGGCAAGGTCTGCGGCACGCTCGTCAACCATAGCGACGTGGGGTCCTTCGTCGATAAGGGCGTTCGGCTCGTTTATGATCATGCGAACCATATGTTGAGCTATGGCGCTCGTGAGTTCCATGGTCGTTTGAAGCAGCCGCCATGTAAACTGGAAGCGGTTTCTGCATGATGTCAGCCGTTCAGCATGTCCCGCCAAGCCTCGGCGCGACATGCTGAACGACGCTGAGATGATCCGCGCCATATACGGGCGAGACACTGCTCGTTATGGCCGCGCTGCCAAGAGCAAAGAAGCGACGCCGCGCTCGATGAACGTCCCGGTGGGCGACATCGCCGAGAGCCGGGACCGCAAGCCATCCTCGAATACCGGCCGTCGGTCGCCGAGTACCCCAGGGCAGGCCTTGGATGTAGACAAGATATAGCCGACGAGCGAATCCAGATCCCAATGATGTTCGTAGGGAAAGCTTTTGTCCTGAATGTCGCTGAAGGCGGAACGGGCAAGGATGACATCATTCGATTCCTTCAGGGCAGGTCGGATACCTTCCCTTCCCGCCGGAAAGAAACCGCCCCAGAAAGCCTCGGTGTAGGCGAGTTGTTCCAACCACCAATCATCGGGTGAACAGTTCGAACGCTGCCTCGAAATGACAGCGATAGCACAGCCGTGCCCCGCCACCTTCTCAAGGTACTTCACGACCCGCTCCCGATCCATCCAATGGAACGCGCCCGCTATCGTGACCAGTGAAGCCGGGCCGATGTCCAAGCCAAGCTCCTCGGATTTTCCGGTCACGAAGGAGACGTTGCGAGCGCCGGATCTGGCGGCGTATTGGCGCGCCTCATCGATCATACCTTGATCGGGGTCGACGGCGATGACTTCATCGGCAAATCGAGCAAGCGGAACACTGATCTGGCCCGTTCCACAGCCAAGATCGAGCAAGACGGCCGGCTCTCGGCCGGAAAGGTAATTTTGTGTCAAGAAATCGAACATCGCGGCTGGATAGTCTGCTTGATAGCGCGCAAAATAGTAAGCGGCTCCCGCAAACAGATCCGCAGGCGCGGCGGTCATTATTTGACGGTCTGTCGTGCTCATTTCCCGTATTCCTTGTCTTGATGGATGCCCTGTTTTAAGTCTTCATGGTGGGTCGTGTGAGAGATGGGCGGAAAGGATTTCCGCAACGATCGACAAACCGGCATGAAGCTGCGCGTGATCCTGGGGGCCTGTAATCGCCACGCGGATCGCATTGGGAGGTGGCTGATCGTCCACCGAAAAAACCCTGGCGGATCTAATCTGGACGCCAGCCGCCAGAGCGGCTTCGACGACTGCGTCACAGCTCGCATTGGCAGGCAGTTCTATCCACAAGTGCAAAGCCCCCGGCACGGTTTTGGCCCCGGATCGGCCAAGATGCTGCAGGGCCAGTTGTTGCCTTGCCGTGACTTCGACACGCGCGGTGTCGACGATTTGCCCAGCGTTGCCCCCTTCGATCCAGTGCGCAACGAGCTCGCAGGACAAAGAGTTGGCAAACATCGACGACGACCTTAGATGCGGCCTCAATACATCTGCCGCCGCGAGGCCCTCGGGTATCGCCAGATAGGCCAATCTAAGGCCCATAGCGAAGCACTTGGAAACGCTCATAATGTACCAGGTGGTATCTGGGGCGTGGGCGTACAGTGATGGTGGTGCTTCTGGATGGAGACGGCCGAGCACATCGTCTTCTATGATCGCAATCTTGTGCGCTCGTGCCACGCGGACAATTTCGGCTCGCCGACTTTGTGACATGACTGCCGTGGTGGGATTCTGGACTGTCGGGGTGCAGTAGAGAAGTTTGGGACTGGCTCGCTGACATACAGCCTCGAGCGCGGCCGGCTCGACCCCTTCCGCGTCCATTTCGACACCGATTACGATAAGGCCGAGCGACAAGGCTATCGGACGTATCAGGAGATAAGCCAGCTTTTCGGCCACAATGACGTCACCCGGTTTGCACAAGTGCCGCAGTATGACGACGAGCGCGTTTTGGGTGCCGTTGGTCACCAGGATGCGATCTGCGGGGAGGATCTCACCGACGCGCGGCTTTATCCATATGGAGCCGATCTCGCGATCCCGTTCCTCTCCACCGGGCCGATTTTTCCGGATCCGCCAGTGGAGCTGCGATTGCGAGGCCAGTTCGACGAGGGATCGAGACAAAGCCTCTCCCAGAAAAGATGGGCACGGTGGCAGCGCGGTAGAAAGATCGATTGCGCTGGTTCGCGGACGGCTCATGAGTCGCTCCCTGGTTTTCGTGGATGCCGACAAGGGGCAAGAAGCTTGAAGTCGTGGCTGTCTTCGTTTGCGAACGGCGGGCGACCTCTGGAGCGACAGAGCCAAACGCGAAGCCGCATCATGCAACATTGGCGATGGACGAATGACGAAACAAAGTGGATGTGCCACGCCTATCGATTGTTCAGCCTGCCGCAATGGCTGAGCACGGTCGCCCGGACATAAAGGGCACCTCGGCCTGTCGTGCTTGCGGCACTTCCCGCGGCCTCAAGATGCGCCCCGAAATGCGAGCGCGGCGGATGCAACGACGCAAAACGCCGTCACGACCAAATACATGAGGCCCGCGGTTTTAGGCACACGGACCGGCGAGACGTGGAGAATGGCGAGCAGGATGAGGAGGAATGCGAACAGCCTCGCGAAAATACTTTCGGGCAGAGTGGGACGAAGCAAGAACACAATCGCCGTCACCGGCATGACCCAGCTTGTCGGCACTCCGACGAACCGCTCTGACGGAGACCCGACCACGTTGAAGAAACTCAGCCGCAAGGCGCTGGCGACGGCGAGAACGGCTCCAGAAACAACGCACAGTGGCGATCCGTGCCCGACGACGATCAGCGTCACGGCTGGAAAAATTCCAGCGCTGACGAGATCGGCGAGTGAGTCCAAATTCTTGCCGACTTCTGCCGTTTCCGTCGAACGGCTGCCTCGCATTCGCCGCGCGACGACACCGTCGAAATGATCGGCCAACAGCGCCCACAAGACGATTGCAACGCCGATCTCCGGAAACCCGGCGATCGAGAAATCGATGCCGATCGAGGAGAGTGCGAGGCCTATGGCGGTCATTGCATTTGCCGGATCGACAAGCAGGCGGATCATCGAGACCTCCCTCACTGATTATCGCAGGCGCTACGCCCGGGGGGGGTGGAGCGGCTGCGCGGCATCAGCAAAGATGCTGTGCGCGCTGCGCAGATCCTCGGCACTGTCGATCTCGCACCACTTCACGCCATCGCAACAGGCCGCGGCTAGTTGGAGCCCGCGCCTTTCCACGAGATAGGCAAGAAGTTCCTCAATGTGAGCCTGAGTAGCACCTGAGCCGATGACCTCGTCGAGCGCGGGAACGATGAGGCCTCTTAGGGTAGACGCGGCCAAACGCAGTAGATTCATCGTCTTGAACAGCTTGGGCCCGCTTTCGGCAAGATCTGCCGCGGTCTGCTTTGTGCGGAAAGTCGAGATCAAGCCGCTCGCCGAAAGCACCGCCGCCGACCCTTGCATCGTGGCGTCGAACGTTACAACGGCGGCAACATCGGCGGCATCGGCAATGTTAAGATAGTGGAGTGCATTCTGTTCAAAGAAGACGTCGCCTTCGAGTAGATAGAAATCCCCCGAAAGCAGCATATCGCGGGCTAGCCAAAGCGAATAGGCGCTGCCGGTGCGGTCGAAAACCGTTGACTCCACATACGTGATCTGGACGCCGTGGAAGCGGTTGCCGCATGCGTATTGGATGGCATCTTTGCGGTAACCGACGACTACTATGACCTCTTCCACTCCGATTGCCGCGAGGTTTCGCAGCGCATTGTGCAGGATCGATGTGCCGTTGACTTCGATCAGGGGCTTCGGCCGCAGATCGGTCAGCGGGCGCAGACGGGAGCCCATTCCGGCGGCGAGGATGACGGCTTTCTTGGGCGCGGCGACAGGCATGTCGATCTGCCTTTCTTCGTAGTGTCATTTCCAGCCGTTGAGGACATCAACCAGCCGGGTTAGTCCGGTTTCGAGTTCTTCGGGAGGAATTCCATAGGACAGCCGCAGACCGAGGGGGTCGCCGAAGGCGGTGCCCGATACAGCTGCGACGCCGGCGTCGGCAAGGAGCGAGGTCGCAACGTCATCGGCGCTCGCCAGACCATTCTTGGATGCGGGTCGCAACTTGGAAAGATCAAGATAAAAATAAATGCCGCCCTGCGCCCGAGGCGCGGGGATCCGCCTCAATGAGGAGAGGATGCCGAGACCGATCTGTCTGGAACTTGCCAGCTGCAAGGCAAGCTTGCTCTCATGGCGGCCGTCTCCCCGCTCAAGGTGAGCCAGCACCGCATGTTGCGCGATCACATTGGGATTTGAGGTGGTATGGGACTGCAAGGCCCTGACGGTATCAACAACTTCCTTTGGAGCCGCCAGATAGCCGATCCGCCAGCCCGTCAGGGCCAGCGACTTGCTGAATCCGTTGACGATAATTGTTCGAGACCTGACTTCGGGCACAACCGAAACGATCGGGTGATGCGCATGATGGCCGTAGACGAAGTTGGCATAGCATTCATCGAAAATGACCCACAGGTCGCGGTCGATCGCCAGTTGGGCGATCGCCGTCAGCGTATCAAAATCGTAGACCGCACCCGACGGGTTGGCGGGTGTATTGACGACGATGGCACGGGTCTTTTCGGTCAATGCCGCAGCGATGTCCTGGATGCGCGGGACGTAGGCGTTGGAACGCGTATCGACGAAAATCGGCTTGCCACCTGCAATTACGACCTGGGCCGAGAACGTCGTCCAGTAGGGACAAGGGATAATCACCTCGTCACCTGGATTCAGCAGCACCATGGTCGTATTGAAGAGCGCTTGCTTGGCGCCTGTCGTTGCCGCGATCTCGTCGGCTTTCCAGGTTTGACCCGTATCGAAGGAGACCTTCCGCGCCAGCGCCTCGCGCAATTCCATCATGCCGATCGTATCGGTGTAACGATTGACGCCGTTATTGATAGCATTGATCGCGCCTTCGCGAATGGTCGGAGCGAGCTCGCTCCAGATCTCGCCAGCGGTCAGGTCGATCACCTCTTGGCGGCTGTGGGCTGCCTGCCTTGCGGCGGCCCGCGCCGCGGCGGTTCCAGATGAACCGAACGAGCTTGTGCGTCGAGCAAGCATCGGCGCCTCCTTGCCTTGACTTGGGAAGTCAGGCCCGTTTATCGGGCACCGCTCGCAATTTGCGGCAGATATTTTCGTTCGGCCGCGGAGAGCTCTTGATATTTCAGCAGATCGAAGAGGTCTTCGAGCGTCGCAACGTCGCGTTCGATCCCGGCGGTGCTCTCGTCGCGGATGATGCGGTCGCAAACCTGGCGCATAGCCGAGATCGCAGCACGCATATTATGGTTCGCCCAAATCACGGTTGAGATTTGTGCCGCTCTGTATTGCGCGACCGGCGCGCGGTAATATTTCGTCGGGACGATCACTACCGGAAGACGGTTCCTCCAGGCGCGGCTAAAGGCGAGAATTTCCGCTGCGCCTGGTTTGCGCGAATGGATCAAGATCGCGTCGGCACCGGCGTCGGCGTAAGCATGCGCCCGCGTCAGCGCCTCATCCTGACCATGCCCCGCGATGAGTGCCTCGATCCGCGCGACCACAACGAATTCCGGATCCGGCACGTGGTCCCGAATAGCCTGCAGACGTCCGCTGAACTCACCGATCTCAGCGAGTGAGTGCCGGTCTGCGACAAACGAATTCTTTTTTGGAAAGCACTTATCCTCGACGCAGACACCGGCCGCCCCGCGTTGGTGCAGCTTGCGCGCGAACAGGCGCGCGTTGTTGAAATTCCCGAATCCGCTGTCGCCGTCGACTAGAACAGGTATTTGCGTGGCCTCGACGATCCTGTGCACAGCATCGACGATCTCAGTCCACGACGCTTCGTTCGCATCGCGATAGCCCAGGCAGGAGGAGATCGACAATCCTGAGGCCCACAGACCTCGAAAGCCGGCGGCCTCCGCGACCGACGCCGACAGGGCGTCGTGGGCTTCCATAAGGAAAGCGATTTCATTCGAACATACCAGAGACCGCAACGCCGATGCGGCCGATGCTTGGCGAGTTACATTGTTAGCGTTCGCGGTAATGGCCACATTTCTTATCATAGTTATGAATCCGGTTGCCGACCTGAGATTAATAACGCATTCGATCCAATAAGTTCTACACTCCCCCATATCACCAACGCATCAGAGCACACTACACGATAGTTCTGACAATAACAGCCAGTTTTGTGAAACTTACGTTACATCATTGTTCAACGATTGTGGAACTCATAGGCACTATTAAACAATCGGCTGCAATCATTTTTGGCTGTCGGCCTCTCAACGATATTGCTGTTTTGCTACGGCGGAAAATGACTGACGCGGCCATGGGGCCGACCGCATCGCCGATCAGGCTCGATTTCCCGAGCGTCCGGTGAGCGCCATCTGCGCGCAGCCGCTCAGTTCAAGGGGTTGAACGCCGCCATCTAACGAGTCATGCCGAGGAGAGTATGGATTGTTTGATCAGCGGGGCGGCTTGATCAGTTCGCAAGGATCAACATTAAGAGCTTTTGCGAGCCGACCCAGGACACTTACGCTCGCGGAGACGCGGCCGCGCTCGATTGAGCCCACATAACGCATGCTAAGCTGCGCGAGAGCCGCCAATTCCTCCTGCGTCAAGTCCTGATGATGGCGCACGCGACGCATGTTGATCGCCATCACCTCTTTGAGGTCCATGGCGATATACGGACCAGAACCGGAACTATCGTTCTAGGAACGATCGTTCCTATTCGTTATAGTGAGCCGCTCAAAACACATCTGGGATCGCTGGAAGACGCGCCCGGAAGCCGAACTCGCTCAAAGCCACTTGGACACCGAAATGCAAGACGAAGTTCCCTGGTCAGATAGCCTCACGGCTTACGACAAAGAGCATTTTACGACCTATATGCGGTTCCTGGACGCCGCCGCCGACAGTGCCAGCTACGAGGAAATGGCACAGCTGATCCTCGGCATCGATCCCGAACGCGAACCGGAACGAGCCCGCAATGCGGCCCGCAGCCATCTCGATCGGGCGAACTGGATGGTGACGACAGGCTACCGAGAATTGTTCGCTGGCTGACTGGCGTTCCGACAAAGAAAAAAGACGGCAGCCCGACAACGGTGCGGTGCCGGTGGCGAGACATGGACCGGGGCGCTTCGCCTATCCTGCGGACGGGAGCATTTGTGCCAGCATACGCGATGCAGGCTGGGGGCAAGATCCGGCAGAGGGGAACGAAGGGCTGCAGCCGGAAATCCCTGCCGAATTGCGAGCCAGGGACGGCAACTTGCTCGGCCGAACGGCGCAGCGCACCTGGCAATCCATCCGCCGCAACAGCCCGAAATCTACCGGAAGCTTTTTCATCGCCCAAGCATGCTCGCAACGCCGTGCCGGACGAACGGAAGATATTGACCCAAGCGAAGCCCCACATGTCTTGCAATTCGGGCCGCCGGGTGCTCGTTTGAGTAGATCCCTACCAGTAGATTGGTAGCGTGATACAGAGGTGCGGCCGTCAAGCGCAGGCGGCTGTCATATCTGCGCAACATGTCAGGGTCGGCAAGGTCGTGACCATTGCGAATGGCCGTCAGTATTCCATGGGCGAGTCGCTTTTGGCCGCCGAGGCCGATGTTGAAGCCGTGGGCCGTTACCGGGTGCATGCCGACGGCAGCGTCGCCGACAAGTGCGGCGCTTGGAGCCCAGAAGCTATGCGCCCAGGTCGTGACCAACGGATAGATATGGCGTTTGCTTGCGAGGGTCATTTTTCCGAGGCGCCCTCGACACCGGTCCGTCAATTCGATCAGGAACAGATCGTCGTCCAAAGCATGAAGTCTGCTGGCCTCGTTTGCGCGCAATGTGACAAGCAATGACGACTCGCCTTCCATCAGCGGCAAGATCGCTATGGTCTGATGGTGATCGAACCATTCGATTGCGAGCTGATGGTGGGCGCGTTCGTGCCTGACGCGGCAAATCACCATCGAACTGCCAAGCCGATTGATGTCGGCGGCGATGCCGAGCAGGTCGCGCGTTCGCGACAGACGCGAATCTGCTGCGACGAAAAGCCGAGCGGTCAACCGCCTGCCGTCGGAAAGCTTTACGACCGCCCCTTTGCGGCTGTTGGTTACACCAACGACCGAGTGGCCGCATAGTAGCTGGACACGGTGGTGCGAGCGGATGATCTTGAACAGGGCATCGCGGATCCGACAATTTGGGACCAGAAATCCGAGTGGTTCTGCAGATCCTCTTGGAGGATCGAAACACAGAGCGAAAGGGCTCGATCCGTTGAGCACGCGCGCGCCTTGCACTGGTGACTTGTGACCAGCGGAGATGGCATCCCAGGCGCCGAGCTCGCGAAGGATGTTGATCGAGGCGAAGGTCAGCGCGATCTCGCGACCATCGGAAGGCGGCTTCGCCAGGCTTTCGAGGGCCTGCTGCTCGACCACCGCCACTTTGAGATCGCTCTTTGCAAGCGATGCGGCGAAGGAAAGTCCAACCGGCCCGGCTCCGGCGACGATGATGTCTAAACTGTCGTCGCAACTGGCCATCAGCGCGCTGCCATCGCGTCGGCTATGTGGGTGAGGTGCTGGTTCTGTTGAGCCGCAATCCGTGGACCGGTTGCCCTGGCTGCCGTTGTGTGCCGCATCGCCTCAAGCCACGGGCCGAGCCAGGCAGATTGCCAGCCAGAAAGGAGGATTTTCACCACCGCGATTCGCTGAAGGTAACGACCACACTGTCCGTTAGACATGCATTCTCCCTCTCCCTTGAAGGATTGGTCGACGTAACCACGCCGGTCAGAAGATAACCTTGATCTGGATCAGCCAGACGCGGCAAAGCCGACAGCGGCGGGTTTTATGCTCGACTGGTCAACGGCCCAAGAAAATGCCATGTGGTCACGTCATCCTGGAATGACGGGCGCCGCTGCGGCGTACGTTCGGCAAACTTAATCTTGGCTCATCCGTTTTTCGCGCCAGTCGCATCGGCTCGGCAGCATTTCTAAGCAAACATCGGACGCTCCTATCCGCCGTGCGACGTAATTGTCACGTGAGCCGCCCGCACGGAGGAACGGGCGACAAGTCCTTCGAGCGGCAGGGCTGATTGAACGCACTTGGCGAGCTCGCTGTGGAAGCCTTGGCGGTCTGGCCCCGACCAAATCGACCCGGCTGACCACCGATATCCGTACGATTGCCGGCACAGTGATCAGGTCAGCGTTCCAGCTTGTCGTCCCAGTCGATGAGGATGCGCTCAGCGGCCCCGTGGAGATCCTCGTATTGACCACTGCTCAATGCCCATAGAAAGCCGGATAGCCCAAGCGCGCCAAGGAACAGCGCTGCTGGTACCAGGTAGACGAGCGTCGTCATGAGGGCTGCCCCCATGGGCGAATGCCCGCACCCGTTGCCGAAGGAGCCGTCTTGGTGGGTGCAAAGCCTTGCAGGCGCAGGGCGTTTCCAATGACAAGCAGCGAGGAAGCGGACATGGTGATCGCCGCGATGAGCGGCGTTACATGTCCGAGAATGGCGATCGGCACGGCAAAGGCATTATAGACGATCGCGATGGCGATGTTCTGGCGGATGAGCCGGCCGGCCCTGCGCGAAACATCCATCGCCAGAGGGATCGCAAGGAGGCTTTCGCGCAGGAAGACGAAATCCGCGGCCTGGCGGCCAATGTCGGCCGCGGTTGCGGGAGCCATCGAAACGTGTGCCGCCCGCAATGCCGGTGTGTCATTGAGGCCGTCGCCGACCATCAGCACCTTGTGTCCGGCGCGGGTCAGCGTTTCGATCCATTCCACCTTTCCGGAGGGCAGCAGCGCCGGCACGAAATTGTCGGTTCCCAACGATTTGGCAACCTCGGCGCAGGCCTTCGCGGTGTCTCCGGACAAGATATCGACCGACACCCCGGCGGCCTTCAACTGCTGGATCGTTGCCTTGGCGTCTTGCCGAAGCGCATCCTCAAACGCGAAGCACGCGACGATGTTTCCATTCCTTGAGAGCACGGTGCCGCCATAGCCGCCGAGCTTGCCTTCGCCACCGGTGCGCGCCTTCCAGCCTGCCCATCCCCGCCTCCCGAGGCGCCACGTATTTCCCTCCGTTGTCGCTTCCACGCCGAAGCCCGGATGCTCGCTGACGGATTCGACACCCGGCTGGCCGGAATACCCCGCATGGCTGGCGATGGCCCTGGAGAACGGGTGGTTGGAATGAGCCGCCATGTCTGCCGCGATCGCAAGCATGCTCGGATCGACCGAGGATGCGTTGACCAGCCTTGGGCGCCCCAAAGTCAGTGTCCCGGTCTTGTCGAACACGGCCGTGTCGATTGCAGCGAGACGCTCCATGGCCGAGCCGTCCTTGACCATGACGCCGGCCTCGAACAGGCGCCTGGCCGCCACCACCTGGACGATCGGAACTGCGAGGCCGAGCGCGCACGGGCAGGTGATGATGAGCACGGCGATGGCGATGGTCAGGGCGCGGTGCCAATCGCCGGACGCAACCATCCAGCCGAGGAAGGTGACGAAAGCCGCCAGATGGACCACGGGCGCGTAGAGTGCCGATACCCGGTCGGCGATCCGCCGGTAGCGCGAGCGGCCACCCTCGGCGGCTTCCATCAGCCGGACCATTTCCGCCAGGAAGGAATCCTTCGCCGCGGCGGTTGCCTGCATCGTCAGCGGACCTGTCAGGTTCAGCGTGCCGGCCTGGACATGCATGCCGGCGCTCACGGCTTTCGGCGCGCTCTCGCCGGAGACGATCGAGCAGTCGAGGTCGGAATTCCCGCTGACGATATCGCCGTCGACCGGTATCCGCTCGCCGGCCGCAATGAGCAGGCGCATTCCCGGCGCGAGTTCGGCGACGGGCACGTATTCGCGTATTCCGTCGTCGCGCAGGACGACAGCCCCTCGCGCGGCAAGCCGCGACAGGCCATTGACCGCGGTTCGCGCCCGCTCGCGCATCACGTGATCCAGCGTGCGCCCGATCAGCAGGAAGAAGAGCAGCGACACCGAGGCGTCGAAATAGGCATGCTCGCCGTGATTGATGGTCTCGTAGAGGCTCATCGCGTAGGCGAGCGAAACGCCCACCGCGATCGGCACGTCCATGTTCATGCGGCCATGACGCAGCGCGTTCGCAGCCGAGTGGAAGTAGATCCCGCCGGCGAAGGCGAGCGCCGGGATGGCGATCAGCGCGGAAATCCAGTGAAACAGATCCCGCGTCGCGCCTTCGGCACCGGACCAGACCGACACCGAAAGCAGCATGATGTTGCCGGCCGCGAAGCCTGCGACGGCGACGGCCCGGATCAATTCCGAAAGGGTCTTGTCCTTCTCTTGGATTTCGGAGTCGAACAGATGTGCCTCATAGCCCAACCGGTCAAGCGTCGCGAACAACGCTGGGACTTCGTCGCCATGCCAGCGGACCGACACGCGTTTCGTCGAGAGATTGACGCGCGCGGATTCCACGTTTTCGAGCTTGGCGAGCGCGGCCTCGATCGCCTGGATGCAGCCACCGCAATGGACCGCCGGCACCGACAAATCCGTCTGGTGGCTGTCACCGCCCAACGCACGGCTGGCCAGCTTGATTTCGTCATTGGAGGGCACTGCCGATGCCGCGTTGGCGACCTCCAATGCCATTTCGGCCCCCGGCGCGCAGCAGCTCATTGCAGGGCTCCGTTCGAGATGATGACGCGGCGGACATCGCGAAACGGTGACGTGAGCCCCGCGTCTGCATCGATCTCGACGATCCAGACGCCGTCCTTCGGCGTGTGCCGGGCGATAAATTCGCCGGTGTCGCCAGGAGAGCCGCTGGAAGACGCGGCGAGCGTCACAGCCTTGTCCTCGGCTTCGTAGGCAGGGTGCCGAAACAGCACCCTGACGCCGTGCAGCGGCACCGGTTTTCCCTCCGCATCGGCAACGCTGTAGCGGACCTCGCCGGAGGCAATGGTCAGCTTGCCTTTCCAGCCGAGCGCGGCCTGCGCTCTTCCCTTCCTTGCTTCCTCATTGAACTGCTGGCTGGCAACGTAGGTGTTCTCGACGACAAGGCCGGTCCAGCTCTTCCGGGCAAGCGTGGCCATCGTGACGTTGACCCCAATCACCACCGCGAAAAAGCTGACGATGACGATCAGCATATGCCTGCCGGTGAACTCCCGCGACTTCTGTGTATCAGTGCTCATCTGCCGTCCTCCGGCGCGTTGAAGCTGGCGGTGTATTCGGCGGATTCGGAACTTGCCTTGTCGCCGATGCGGAATTCGAAGCTTTGCACCGGCTTCTTGATCTGGCCTGCCGGCTGCCGAATGAAGACCTTGAGCGTCTTCAGCCGGTCGGGTTCGACGGCAATGGAGAACGAACGGCTCGGGGGCTGGTCGATGCCGACGATGCTCATCTCGCCGCCGTCGAGGCCCTGCAGCGCAATCTCGATCGTTCTCGGCTCGGGTATCATGTTGAGCAGCTTGACGGTGTAGCCGTTCCGGATCGAGCCGTCGGAGAGCGTCACGAACTGCGGATTTCTGTCGTGCAGGACATTCAGCTCCAGCCGCTCGCGCGTCAGCAGCGAATAGACGAGCACCAGGCCGATCGCCGACCATGCGCCGAGATAGATGTAGGTGCGCAACCGGAAGATCTTGCCCAGATGGAAATGTGCCAGGCCGTCGGCGAAGCTGCCGCTCTGCGTCCTCACCAGCGCTGGATCGACCGGGCCGGTGCCCCCCGAAGTGGCCATCGCCATGTTGGCGTTGTAATCCGCCAGGGTGGCGTAGGAGATCAGCCCGCGTTCGCGGCCAAGCTTGTCCATGACGCTGTCGCAGGCGTCGATGCACAGCGCGCAGGTGATGCATTCCAGCTGCTGGCCGTCGCGGATGTCGATGCCCATCGGGCAGACGGCGACGCAGGCGCTGCAGTCGACGCAATCGCCAACCGGCTGGCCGGCGGCCAGCGCCTTCTTGGCATGACGCGAACGCGGTTCGCCGCGCCAGTCGTTATAGGTCACGGTCAGCGAGTTTTCGTCGAGCATGGCGGCCTGGATGCGCGGCCACGGGCACATATAGGTGCAGACCTGCTCGCGTATCAGCCCGCCGAACACATAGGTGGTGCCGGTCAGGACGAGGATCGTGACATAGGCGACGGGCGCTGCCGTGCCGGTCACGACTTCGCTAAGCAGTGTCGGCGCGTCGGCGAAGTAAAAGATCCAGGCGCCGCCGGTGGCAGCGCCGATGACGAGCCATATGGCGTGCTTGATCATGCGCAGGAATAGCTTGCGGGCCGTCCAGGGAGCCGCGTCCAGCTTAATCCGGGCGTTGCGGTCGCCTTCGATAGCGCGTTCCACGACGAGGAACAGGTCCACCCAGACGGTCTGCGGGCAGGCATAGCCGCACCAGGCTCGCCCGACCGTCGATGTGATCAGGAAAAGACCAATGCCCGCCATCATCAGCAGGCCGGCGACATAGTAGAATTCTTGCGGCCAAATCTCGACGAAGAAGAAGTAGAAGCGGCGGTTCGCCAAGTCGAGGAGCACGGCCTGGTCGGGCGCGAAGGCGCCGCGGTCCCAGCGCAGCCAGAGCGTCAGATAGTAGATGCCGAGCGTGATCGCCATCACCAGCCATTTGAACTGGCGGAAACGGCCGGAGGCGCGCTTGGGGAAGATCTTCCTGCGCGCCGCGTAGAGCGGCTGTCGCGTCTTGGCGGAGTTGACCGCTTCGGCCTCGAGCCGTTTTATCTGCTTGTTATCAAGCACGAGAAGCTCCGGTGACCAGCGACGATGTTCGCGGCCGACACTCGACCACGGGTTCTGGCCGATGGTCGGGCGACCCTTGCCGCATGGCGAGCAGCGTCGCGTTGAGGAAGTTCAATCGCGGACTGCCGCAACGCGGTCGAGGCCCGGCTCGCGCCGGGCCTCGTCGCTTGGCGGGGGGAGGGCCGAGAACAGGCCGCCGCCTATTCTCCGCCGCCAAGCGAATGGACATAGACTGCAAGTTCCTTGACCTTGATCTCGCCGAGGCGCTCGATCCAGGCGGGCATCACCCCGCTCTTCGGGGCTCGTACCTGCGAAGCAATGGCAGCTTCGCCAGGCCCATAGAGCCAGATCGCATCGGTCAGATCGGGTGCGCCGAATTCTCTGTTGCCCTTTGCGTTCTCGCCATGGCAGACAGCGCAATTGTCCGCGAAGACTTTGGCGCCGGGCTCGACCAGGCTCTTGTCCTTGACGGGGCCCGAAAGGCTGGCAACGAAAGCGCTGACCTGGTCGATCTGTTCGGGCTTGAGAACATCGGCAAAGGCAGGCATTTCCGACTGGCGGGTATCGGCGTCCGTGGCGAACCGGATGCCGTGCGTGATCGTCTGCTGGATCTGCTCCGTCTTGCCTCCCCAGAGCCAATCGTCATCGTTTAGGTTCGGAAATCCCTTCGACCCTTGCGCGCCGGATCCGTGGCATTGCACGCAGTTGACCCTGAATGCCGCGCCGCCGGCCGAGACGGCAAACTCGCGCAGCGCATCGTCGCCGGCGATTTCGGAGACGCTCTTGGACTTGATCGCCGCGACATATTTGGCTTTGGCGGCTTCGGCCGCTGCCATCTCGTTCTTGACCTCGCCACGGCTGGAGAAGCCCAGAACGCCCCTGGTGGCAGAGCTCAGCATCGGCCAGGCGGGGTAGGCGATGGTGTAGGCGAGCGCCCAGGCGATGGTGACGTAGAAGGTGATTACCCACCAGCGCGGAAGGGGGTTGTTGAGTTCCCTGATGCCGTCCCACTCATGACCGGTGGTTGAGACGCCCGACATTTCATCGATATACTGCGTGCTCATGATCAGTCGTCTTTGAAGGGGATGTGTGCGGCTTCATGAGCCTGACTGTGACCGCCCGGTCGGAGCGCGAAGGCAACGCATCCAGCAAAGAAGAGCACCATGCCAAGCAGGCCACAGCTGTCGGCAAACTCGCGCATCAGGTTGTAGTCCATCGGTTTGTTCTCCTCAGCGGTAGCCAACGGCTTCGTCGTAGTTCTTGAAGTCGACAAGAGTGCCGAGCATCTGCAGATAGGCGACCAGGGCATCCATCTCGGTCACCTGCTGCGGATTGCCGTCGAAGTCGCCGACCTTGGCTTTCGGATAGCGACTTTCCAGGCCGGACGTGTCGGCCTCAGGATCGGCCTGCGCCATCAGGTCGGCATTCGCGTTCGAGATCATGTCGTCGGTGTAGGGGACACCGACGCGCCGGTTGGCGACGAGATGCGTGGAGAAGTCCTTCACCTCGATCGGCTTATCCTTCAGGAACGCGTAGCTCGGCATGATGGATTCCGGCACGACGGAACGCGGATCGGTAAGATGCTGGACGTGCCAGCTGTTGGAATAGCGGTCGCCGACGCGGGCGAGATCCGGCCCGGTTCGCTTGGATCCCCACTGGAACGGATGGTCGTACATCGACTCGGCCGCCAGGCTGTAGTGGCCGTAGCGTTCCACCTCGTCGCGGAACGGCCTGATCATCTGGCTGTGGCAGAGGTAGCATCCCTCGCGCACATAGATGTTGCGTCCGGCCAGCTCGAGCGGCGAGTAGGGCCGCATGCCCTCGACCTTCTCGATCGTGTTGTCGAGATAAAAGAGCGGCGCGATCTCGACGATGCCGCCGACCGTCACGACCAGCAGGGATCCGACGAGAAGAAGCGTGGCGTTCTTCTCGATCAGCGCGTGCTTGTCAATCAAGCCCATTTTCTGGCCCCTGATCGCGCAGGCTGGAGGGCGGCGATAGAGCCGGGCATCGGATCCTCTTCACGTCGGTAGCCACGAATGGTCATGGTGATGTTCCAGGCCATGATCAGCATGCCGGCGAGGTACATGGCGCCGCCTGCGGCGCGCATGACGTAGTAAGGGTGTATGGCGGCGACCGTTTCGGCGAAGGAGTAGACGAGGAACCCCTGCTCGTCGTACTCGCGCCACATCAGGCCCTGCATGATGCCGGAAACCCACATCACGGCGGCGTAGACGACGATGCCGAGCGTCGCCAGCCAGAAGTGCCAGGCGACAAGCCGCAGCGAATAAATCCGCTCGCGGTTCCAGAGTTTCGGGACCATGTAATAGATCGCGCCGAACGAAATCATGCCGACCCAGCCCAGCGCGCCCGAGTGCACGTGGCCGATTGTCCAGTCCGTATAATGCGAGAGCGAGTTGACCGTCTTGATCGACATAATCGGCCCTTCGAAGGTCGACATGCCGTAGAAGGCGACGGCGGCGACCATCATGCGGATGATGGGATCGGTGCGCAGCTTGTCCCAGGCGCCGGACAGCGTCATCAGGCCGTTGATCATGCCGCCCCAGGACGGCATCCACAGCATGATCGAGAACACCATGCCCAGCGTCTGTGCCCAGTCTGGCAGGGCGGTGTAGTGGAGGTGATGCGGCCCGGCCCAGATATAGAGGAAGATCAGCGCCCAGAAGTGGATGATCGACAGCCGGTAGGAATAGACCGGCCGGTTCGCCTGCTTGGGCACGAAGTAATACATCATGCCGAGGAAGCCGGCCGTCAGGAAGAAGCCGACGGCATTGTGCCCGTACCACCACTGCGTCAGCGCATCCTGAACGCCCGAGAATGCCGAGTAGCTCTTCGAGCCGAGAAACCAGACCGGCATCGACAGGTTGTTGACCACATGCAGCATCGCAATGGTGATGATGAAGGACAGGTAGAACCAGTTGGCGACGTAGATATGCGGTTCCTTGCGCTTCAAAATGGTGCCGAGGAAAAGGATCAGATACGCGACCCAGACGATCGTCAGCCAGAGGTCGACATACCATTCCGGCTCGGCATATTCGCGGCCTTCGGTGATGCCCAGCAGATAGCCGGTCGCGGCCATGACGATGAAAAGCTGATATGCCCAGAAGACGAACCAGGCGAGATTGCCGCCAAACAGCCTCGCGCGGGACGTGCGCTGCACGACATACATGGATGTGCACAGAAGGGCATTGCCGCCGAAGGCGAAGATGACGCCGGAGGTATGAAGCGGCCTCAGCCGGCCGAAATTGAACCAGGGCTCGATGTTGAGGTGAGGGAATGCAAGCTGAAGCGCGATCACTACGCCGACCAGCATGCCGACGACGCCCCAGAACACCGTCGCAATGGCGCCGTAGCGGATTGGTCCATCCATGTAAGCTGCAGGGTCGATTGGAACTGCCGGCTTGAAGTCGGTGTTGCGCATCAGCATCGCGTTGAAGCCAGCCACGGCGAAGAACAAAACCCACATGTGCTGGCGAAATGGTTCATCTACCCCGAAGCCGGCGGCTACGAGGGCGCCAAAAGCAAAAAGGCCTAGAAAGACGATCTCTGTGCCAAATTTCATCGCAAGACCCGATCTGGAATGCCGGCGGACGCCAATCCGCGTCGCATCAATTGCGCAGTCGCGGCCTGTTTGCCCTGATCCATGTCAGAGCCGCACGATTTTGCCACCGGCAGCATCGAATTCGGTGCGATGAGAAGGTGGCGATTGAAGGAGGAAACGCGGTACGGCGAAGCCGGCTTGCTGAAACAAGGCCGCCGCCCCGGGCCGCTGCGGCGTGGTGGCAATCGCGGGCAATCTGATGACGCGAGTGGGTCTGCGAAGTATGGTCGATGGCTTGCCGACGTGGACGAGGATTGGCGAAGCGCGACTGCCCCGAAGCCAGGCCAATGGCAACACCAAGACACGCGGCAACAGTGCTGGCCAAATCAAACATTTGGCGTCTGTGCCAAGGCCTTCGTCGCCGACGCTGCGAGCCGCTCGGATCGGACGGGACCGCTGGTCGCCTCTCGCGGGGCCGGCGATCGGCTCGCTATCTACTTCAACCGCAGGACGCTGATGTAGAGGTGGTCAGCAGTTATTTCATGACCACGTCACGCCTTCAGCGGAACGCCGCGGACGGAAAACCTTGCTCAATTTTCTTGGAATTGCTGGCTGGTCATCCATCGCTACGCTTTTGACCCTCGTTCTCAATAGAGCGATCGTATTCATGATCCGACGAGGTTGCGGCCAAGCGCGGGATGAAATCGCGCCCCCATGCCAGCAATCGGGCCGTCATCTGTGCACCGTACTGTCCCGATGGCCAAAGGGAACATACGCCCTCCCCCGGCGACAACGTCGTCATTCGACGTGAATTCACGGATTGTGACCGATGCCAGGTACGACATGTTTGCGCGGGCAATCGTCGGGCGACTTGCAAGCCAGGTGTAGGCCTGGCTATACGGGGGGTCTTCGCGCAACTGCAAGGGAGATGGTCGGCTGGAAAGCGCGAACATTCTGTCGTCGGCAGTTTGGTTTCGAATAGAAAGCGTGGGTCAACCTTGCACAGCGGTTTTCTTACCGCAGCTCGATCCCACTGAAACCGTGGCTGACTCCATGAGGTGTTTAAGTTGGAAAAACCGGAGAGAGAAATTTGACAACCGGTAGCAAAATCCCGGTCCGGATCGAGTTGGAGGCCATTAGCTCACACACGGTCGAGCGTTTCGAAAATTCTCTTCGAAAGCATCCTGAGATCGAAGAATGCTATGCGGTGAGCGGCAAGACGGATTACCTTCTATATGTCTGCGTAAAAGACATCCGGGGCTACGAAGAGATCCATCGGGAAGTCCTTTCCAGGCTACCTGGGGTAAGAAAAATTAGGGCGGATATTCCTCTACGTCGTGTCGTTCCATTTTGATGGATGGCGCGGCCCGAGCGCGTCCACAAAATCTTCATTTAGGTGGAGGTAAGGCGCTTCTAAATTGCCGAGAGGCTGGCTGACGTTGCCGGCGATTTTGATACGAGAGGAAGATACGTGTTGAGAATGACGCGGGCCGAGCTTTACGATCTGGTCTGGTCGAAACCGATGACCGAAAATCGCAAGGTAGTGTGGCATTAGAGACCAGCATGTGGCGCGACGCGTATGAGATCGCTCAGCCGCGTGCCGGCCGTTGGCAAAGAGTAGAGCACGGCAAGTCGGTGGAAACCGCTGCGCTCCATAACAAGAACCCTAGCGCGTCGAGGCGCGTCTGCGAGCAGGGCACGATGCTTTCTCGTTCAACGCCTATAGCTCGGGGAGCCTGAGACGGGGACAAATCCCAAGGTGGCATAGCGCTTGCTGGCGGTATCAGGGGCATTGAGCTCCACACCGGAGCGCAGCGCTGTAATGTTTAGAATCGCCAGTTCAGCCAACCTCGTAATCCGGTGTTCACCGGGGGGTTCACGGCGAGCAGCAAGAACAGACATTATTTCCACACCGAACCGCGCTCGCGGGCGCAGGCATGTGAGGCGGTGGCCAACGGCTAGCGTCGAAAAAAGGCCGCCGGAGTTCTCGCCAAGATTTCCTCAACTTGGGCGGAGGCAATCGGCATCGGCAGCTCATGATGTTTTCGTTTCCTCCACCGCTGCCCATGAGGGAGAAACGTCAGGTCGCCCGAGCCATAACAGTCCTGTCCACGACCATCGCTCAGACGCCGCCCGCCTCAACAGCCCGGCCTATGTTCGAAAAAGGGCCGTTCTCCTTCTTCTGATACCGGTGCTGCTATTGTGGAGCTCGTGCATCGCGGCCGTCCAGACAATCTCGGTCTTGGACCGTTTTAGCAGGGACGTCCCATGCCGCTGCCAATCCTAGCGCTTGCCATTGCCTCCTTCTGCATCGGCACCACCGAATTCGTCATCATGGGCCTGCTGCCAGAGGTCGCGGCCGACCTTGGCGTCTCGATATCCTCCGCCGGCCTTCTGGTCACCGGCTATGCGCTGGGCGTCGTCTTCGGCGCGCCGATCATGGCCATGGCAACCGCCCGCCTGCCGCGCAAGCCAGTGCTTGTCGGCCTCGCCATCCTCTTCGTCATCGGCAATCTCTTTTGCGCCACCGCTCCGAACTACTGGCTGCTGATGGCGGCGCGGGTCTTCACCGCTTTCGGCCACGGCGCCTTCTTCGGCATCGGCTCGGTCGTTGCGGCGAGGCTCGTGCCCCGCAACAAGCGGGCAAGCGCCATC
>NZ_RZSF01000490.1:0-3577 GCF_004023325.1 Mesorhizobium sp. M1A.F.Ca.ET.072.01.1.1
CCCTTGGCGTCGGCAGGCAGTTCCTTGAACTTGCCCTTGCCGCGACCGCCGGCATGGATCTGGCTCTTCACCACATAGAGCGGGCCGGGCAGCGTCTTGGCGGCGGCTTCCGCCTCGCTTGCCTTGAACACCGGGACGCCGCTTGCGACGGGCGCGCCGAACGACTTCAGCAGCGCCTTGGCCTGATATTCATGGATGTTCATGCGCTTGGTCTCCGGAGAGGGACGATTACTTGCCGGCGAGATGCGGGGCGATCTTGGTGCAGGCCTCGGTGAGGCCCTGCACGGCCGCCACCGAATTGTCGAACATCTTCTGCTCGGCCTTGGAGAGGTCGATCTCGATGACGCGCTCGACACCGCCGGCGCCGATCACCACCGGGACGCCGACATAGGTCCCCTTGACGCCGTACTGACCGGACAGGTGCGCCGCGCAGGGCAGCACGCGCTTCTTGTCTTTCAGGTACGATTCCGCCATCGCGATGGCCGAGGCCGCCGGCGCGTAATAGGCTGAGCCGGTCTTCAAGAGGCCGACGATCTCGGCGCCGCCGTCGCGGGTGCGCTGCACGATCTGGTCGAGCTTCTCCTTGGAGGTCCAGCCCATCTTGACGAGGTCGGGCAGCGGGATCCCCGACACGGTCGAATAGCGGATCATCGGCACCATCGAGTCGCCATGGCCGCCGAGCACGAAGGCGGTGACGTCCTCGACCGAGACCTTGAACTCTTCCGCCAGGAAGTAGCGGAAGCGGGCGCTGTCCAGCACGCCGGCCATGCCGACGACATGGCTGGTCGGCAGGCCCGAAAACTTCTGCAGCGCCCAGACCATGGCATCGAGCGGGTTGGTGATGCAGATGACGAACGCCTTCGGCGCGTATTTCTTGAGACCCGCGCCGACCTGTTCCATGACCTTGAGATTGATGCCGAGAAGATCGTCGCGGCTCATGCCAGGCTTGCGCGGGACGCCGGCGGTGACGATGCAGACATCCGCGCCCTCGATGCCGGCATAGTCGTTGACGCCTGTCAGTCTGGAGTCGAATCCGTCGACCGGCGAGGACTGGGCGATGTCGAGACCCTTGCCCTGCGGAATGCCCTCGGCGATGTCGAACAGCACCACGTCGCCGAGATCCTTCAGGCCGATCATATGGGCGAGCGTGCCGCCGATCATGCCCGAGCCGATGAGCGCTATCTTGTTGCGTGCCATGTCAGGATGTTTTCCCTTTGTCTGTGACGGTGCCATGACGGGGGCCGGGGGCCGGAAGGAATGCGGGAAACCGCGGGATTTCGCCGAACCCAATAGCCCCGGCATGGAGAAAATTCAAACGGTTATTTTGAGCCTAGTGTTTTCAATCGGTTAGATGCATTGGGAATTACGTAAACGTCAAAGTTTTCGAGCCAACTGAACAGAATTTACACAATAAACGATGAAATCAGAAGGCTTTCATCCCGGCGATGACGCCGTTGTGATTTTAGGAGGGGGCGAACAGAGGCAAGGGGGGCGGCTGAGCGGTTCGGGAGGTGCGCATTCAAGCGACGAAGCGCATATCGCTTGCTCATCCCAGGTCTTGGCTCCGCGCGTCGCTCCGCCCTAGGATGAGGACTGGACGCGGCTACGCTCACGCCTGCCGCGCCTCCGCGGGCTCCGACCCGACTTGCCGCCTCTCCGCCCAGCCTTCCAGCCAGTCGCGGCTCTGCATTTCGATCAGCCGCGAGGCGGTGCGCTCGAATTCGAAGACTTCCGTGCCGCGCCTGGCGGTGTAGAGCCCTTCGGGGGGCGCGGCGGCGCTCACAACCAGCCGCATGTGGTGGTCGTAAAGCGTGTCGATGAGCAGAATAAAACGCTTGGCTTCGTTGCGCTTGCCTTCGTCGAGCACCGGCACATGGTCGATGAAGACGGTCGCGAAGCGGTCGGCGATGGCCAGATAGTCGCGCGCGCCGAGCGGCTTTTCGCAGAGATCGGCGAAGGAGAAACGGGCGGCATCGCCGGCAGCGCGCGGCACCACAAGCTGACGCCCTTTCAGCGTCAGTGTCATCGCCTCGGTCGGCCTGCCATGTGTCATCGTCTTCCAAGCGTCGTCGAGCGCGCGGTCGGCCGCGGCGTCGGCCGGCGTGACATAGATTGGCAGGCGGTTGAGCTTTTCCTGCCGGTAGTCCTTTTCGGCATCCAGCGTCAGCACATGCGCATGGCGTTCGAGCAGGCCGATGAAGGGCAGGAAAAGCTGCCGGTTGAGGCCGTCTCGATAAAGGTCATGAGGCGCGACGTTGGAGGTGGCGACCAGCACGACGCCTTTGGAAAACAGCGCCGAGAACAGGCGCGACAGGATCATGGCATCGGCAATGTCGGTGACCGAAAACTCGTCGAAGCACAGCACCCAGGCCTCCTCGGCCAGCGCCCGCGCCACCGGCGGGATCGGATCGTCTTCCTTGACATCGCCGTTCTTGCGCGCCGCCCGGTGTTTTTGGATGCGGTCCTGCACGTCGGCCATGAAATCGTTGAAATGGACGCGGCGCTTTCGCCTGACCGGCAGGAGATCGAAGAACATGTCCATCAGCATCGTCTTGCCGCGCCCGACGCCGCCATGGATGTAAAGGCCCTTGACGGCCTCGCGCGGCTTGTTGCTGCGCGCGAACAGCCAGCCCAGCGCGCTCGATTTCTGCGCCAGCCTTTTTGCGGAGATCTCGTCGGTCAGCCGGTCGAGCGCGGCGACGACGCGCTCCTGCGCCGGATCGCGTTCGACCACGCCGGTTTCCACCAGGTGGTCGTAGCGCTGCCTGACGGTCGCATGCGTCTGAAGGCCGTCACGCAGGTGCATAGGTCACGTCGTTCTCGGGCAATTTCGGAAAGCGGCTTGCCATCCGAAACTGCGTGAAACAATAGGGGAGGGTCCGCCCTACCTTGTAAGCGAGATCGGCTGGCCGTTGGAAGTCTGGCCGTCGAACTTTTCGCCGCCGGAGGAATAGAGCCTGGCCAGCGTGCCGCCGTTTTCGTCGTAGAGCGTCAGCTGCTTGCCGGCGACATTCCACGACTTGATGCCGTCGATCGGAGCCGGGCAATGCAGCGGACCGGCGCGGTAGCCGGCGCCGAACTTGGTCTGCGGCGTCGCCACCTTGCAGCTCTGGCCGGAGACACTGACATTCCAGACGCCGGCGACGCTGGCCGCGGTCAGGTCCGCGGCGCCCGTGGGCGCCGAACCGTCCGGCGGCAGCGAAGCCATCTGACTGTTCTTCGGCGCGGTGGGGAATTGCGACGGGTCGGTGGTGCCCGGAGCAGCCGGCGGCGGCAGCTGGTTCTGCGTCACCGTGCCGGAGGGCGCCGGCGTGAGCGGCGCCGGCTGCTGATCGTCCATCGATGAGAAGCGCGAGGTCGAGCAGCCGCTCGCAACGAGCGCGGCCAGCGATACGGCCAAAAGGCCAGTCTTCGAAAAAGTCATTCCAACCTCCGTCGGATCCGGTGGGGGCGCCGTCCGCGTAAACACTCGCTTCACCAAGATGGCGAAGGTGGCAGAATTTCAACCCGATATGGTTAAAATAGGGTTTTCGGAGCTGGTGTTGCAAATTTGTCGCGACGGCTTCCTCAGCGGGGC
>NZ_RZSF01000491.1:0-3562 GCF_004023325.1 Mesorhizobium sp. M1A.F.Ca.ET.072.01.1.1
CGATGATGCTCTTGCCCTCGCAGAGGTTCCGGTAGATCTGCCATTTGTCGACGACCCTGCCCTTGTGGATCTCCCGTGACTCGTTTTGCGCTGCCAGCATGGCAAGCGACATCGGCCGCCGCCCAAAGGGCGTCGTTGCAATACCCGTCTCCATTTCTTCCTTCGCCTTCAATTAGGCAAAAGAAATCCGTCCGCCGAATCGACGCTTAAAACTCTTGACACTGATTCGCGAAAATGAGATTCTCGGATTGTCTAGATACGAGAAGGGCTTCCGCGACGGTGACGTTCGGGGGCCTTTTTCTTTTGCGGCTTCAGTTCTCCTGTTTCGACTTTCTGAACGCTTCGTAGAGTTCGCCCAGATTGCTTGAAATCCACTCGCCGAAGGGCTTCGCCTCCCTTTCCGTGAGCACGAGCGAGAAATCCTTGGGACGTGATTTTGTGATGACGCTGACTGATTTGTCTTTAGGAGCCCAGCAGTTGGCAGCTAGTCCCTTCAGCTTCTTCGTCGAGGCTGTCTTGTTGACCTTCTTCGCGAGATTGAAGACCATCAGAAAGCGGTCGTTGGAACTGGCTTTCTTGAACTTGTCCTGCCCCAGCAGATGTTCGAGGCTATCGACATTGCTGCTCTTGAGGAGGATGGATAGATCGTACCACCTGTCCCTACCAACTCCCCTCGCAGCTCCGATCTTGTAGATTACGGCTTCCGGGATGTTGGTGGTTACAGACTGCAGTTTGGACAAAACGGTCTTATTGATCGCCAGCGAGGACATGATCGTCGCGTTGTCAAACTGTTCGGCCAATTTCCTTGCGAACAGCGCCCGCTCAATGAATGAGAGATCGGCACGAGCAGTGTTTTCCTGCCCTTGAGCGATCACGTGTTCCTGATCGGAGAGTTGCTTGACTGCTGCATTCACCTTGATGCCGAGCGCTTTTGCGGCCTTGGCTCGACGATGCCCGAAAACGATCTGAAAGCGACCTTCGAAACCTGGTATCGGCCGTACCAAGATCGGGCTGTCCTGCCCCCTTTCGCCAATGGCCTGGATCAGTTCCTGTAGGCTTGAATCGTCATCGTCATCAAGGCGATCGACGACGAACGAGGCTTCCAACCGGTCGGGGTCCAGTTTGATGATCTGTGTGCCGGACAGTAGCTGCTTCTCGATTTCCTCCGCAGCTGCAACCTTAGCGGCCATCTCGTCGGCGGCGCGGCTCATCATCCCGAAAGCGCCGCGGCGTCCGGGAGCTCCGGCGGATGTAGTCGGCTTGGAAGCCCTCGAGTTTGCAACGGCAAGCTGGGAGTCGCTGTCCCTGTTCTGTTCATTAGGCGCCTTGTTCCCGAATGAGTTTACGGGCGTAAACTCGTCATCGGCGCCCTTATCCAACAGACCTGCCATGATGCCCTTCCTAGCCATCAGCTTGCCCTCCCCCAAGCTCTGTGGATCAACGAAATCAGTTCCCCGTTCACGGAATGCAGAGATTCCAAGGCACGATCATACGTTGACCGGGTGAGTTGACTTCTCTCGACCTCGTAGAGGGTCTGCTTGGTGATGCCTGCGTCAGAGATTGCCGTGGATTTCACCATCTCGTTCTTGAGGACAAAACCTCCGAAAAGCGACCGCATGAAATGAACCATCTGTGACTGCGGGATGTCGCCAGGTTCGTATCGGGTAACCAAATAGCGCATCCAGTCGAGGCTCATGTTGCCACCGCCGCGCTTGATGGGGTCGAGTATCTCCCCAAGCATTAGCAGGAACTGACACATCGACATGACGTCCAGCATCTGCGGGTGGACCGTTACAAGTACCGCCGTCGCTGAGGATAGGGCGGTGAGGGTCAGGTAGCCAAGCTGGGGAGGGCAGTCCAGGACGACAACATCGAATTTGTCTCCGACCTCGGAGAGAGCTGCATCGAGACGAGTGAAAAACAGCCGCCCCATGTCCCGGGTGCCTTTTTCGGCGAGGATCAGCGGAGTATCGTATTCAAATTCCTGTAGTTCGAGGTTTGCCGGAATAATGTCGAGACCGGGAAAATTGGTTTTGCGGATCAGCGCGCTAATCGGTTTCTTATGTTCATCGTATCGGATGGCTTCGTAGAGCGACGGGAATTGATCCAGTTCAGGCTGGATACCGTGCAATGCTGTGAGAGACGCTTGCGGATCGAGATCGATTGCAAGAACCCGATGGCCAGTCAACGCAAGATGCTGGGCAAGATGTGCAGTAGTGGTAGTCTTACCGCTGCCACCTTTGAAATTGACGACAGCTACGATCTGTAGGTGTTCACCATCCTTGCGGTGGGGAACATACATGCGAGAATCCGACCGCCCTTTCTGGTCGAGGTAATGACGCATTTCGAGCATCTGCTCGGCCGTATAGGAGCGGCGCCCGGTCGGTGTTACCGTCGGTTGTGGCCCTTTGCCGTTCAATGATAAGTTTTTGAGATAGCCAGCGCTGATTCCGAGGTAGGAGGCGACTTCGGACAACTGGAACTGCCGAAGCGTTTTCACCGCGTCTGGAGGAAAGTTGTCGAGACGATGCTTTTCAAGACGGCTGGAAAGCGCCGCACCCTGCTTCAGGATCAGCTGATCAAAATCCAGAAGGGGCTTATTGGCGTCGAATGCGATATTCATAGGCTGAAACCTGTAAGTGCGAATATTTATCCGCATTGGCTCATTTATCGCACTTAGGCCCGATTCTCTGGATCTTGCAAGGATTTTAAAGTTAACGAAAGCTTAACGCCTTGCTCTGTCACGTCGTTTACGGCCGTAAACTCATTGGCAGCTGCGCCGCAGATCCCCGGGGAACGCAACGGGGTTTCTGTTAGGAATGCGCCCGATGAGAAGCGTTTCACGACGATTACGGCCTTGATGCGTTCAGAGATCGGCGCGCGCTTAAGCTACGCCACAGCCCCCGATGACCAGCAGCAAGGGCCTGGGCTGCCGTGGTGTTGATCGGATCCCGAAGTGGTCGGGAATGGGCATTGTTGGCTGTGAAGTCCTCGATCGTCTCGATCAGGTGGCTGACTGATACCGCCGGCGCTGCTGGCGTCGAGATTGCGCAGGAGCCTCGGTCGGGGAGGGCGGCGCCCGATGTGGCGGAAACGCGCAAGCCGATTTGCCGCGATTTTGCCTGTATTAGAGGGCCTGACAATCCGTTCTTGAGGCGGATCTTCAACAACAGAGGATCAAGATACCCGATCCTTTGATGACGTCGCGCAATTCCCGACAGCGAAGGAGGTGGCAAATTGTGTCATCAGCCCGAAAAGACTACCTTGCGGTCATCATGGGCAAGCATTTGGCATCCGTCCTGACGACCGTGAACGGGCCCTACAGCGTGCAGCTGGGCGACGCGGCGCTGGCGCATTGCCTTGCAGATCAAGATTTGGCCAAACAGCAACCCGGCCATGTCAGGGCCTTTCTCGGTGAAGTTCCCCCGCGTTGCAGGTCGAATTCGCTGTGGTGCATCACATCTCGGTCCCCGACCTGAAAGCCTTGGCCGCTGCGTTCTCCGCCTGGTCCGGTGAGAACTATCCGCTCGCTGCGTGATAGCCGAACAGGGTAGCCGACGCC
>NZ_RZSF01000492.1:0-3557 GCF_004023325.1 Mesorhizobium sp. M1A.F.Ca.ET.072.01.1.1
TAGCAGATGCTTTCTGTCGGTCTGTGACGGAAGCCACACAAACAAGACGCGTCCACCGATTATTTTGGCCGGGGAAGTCCGCGGAGAGCTTTTAGCCGCCCTACTGCCCGGCCTGGTCCGCGTCCGTCAGCGTGCCGAGGAAGGCGACGATGTCGTCGATCTCGGCGTCGGTCAGCGCCGGCTTCTCGCCTGGTTTCCTGCCGTTGAAGGGCGGGTCGGTGTTGAGGTTTCCCCAGTAGGCCTTTGGCAGATCGTCGAATTTCTCGACCGTGCCGTCCGCGTTCTTCGGATACCAGCGCCCCGGATCTGTGTCGCGAGTGGCGTAGAAGGCGACAGCCTCGCGCAGCGAGTGGACATGGCCGTTGTGGAAGAAGCTTTTGCGCAGCGCGACATTGCGCAGGGTTGGCGTCTTGAACAGGCCGCAATACTCGCTCCGGCCCTTGAAGTCGGCCCGCAGCGGCCCGCACAGCCCGAGGTCGAGATAATTGGGATCGGCGTTGGCCGGGATCGCCTGGTTGCGCGGCACGGCGATGGCGATCAGGCCGTAATCGGTGAATTGCGGCGGCTCGCCGTCATTTGCCGGCTCGCTCAAATGGCAGCTCGCGCAATTGCCTTTGTTTGCGTCCTCGAACAGCGCACGGCCGCGCAACTCCTGCGCGGTCAACTGCGCCTTGCCGGCAAGGAAGGCGTCGTAGCGGCTGGAATAGGGGTAGAAGTCGGCGCTGCTCTGCTCGAAGGTGCCGAGCGCCTCGACCGCCGCGTCGAAGGCATCCTGCCGATGGTCGAAAATTTCCGCGCCGAACGCCGCCTTGAACGCATCGGCATAGGGCGCTTTGCGCAGGGCGGCGACCACGGCAGCTTCATCCTTGTTGCCCATCTCGAAGGGCGACAGCAGCGGGATTCTCGCCTGGTCCTTGCCGTGGTCGGCGCGCCCGTCCCAAGTCAATCCGCCGGTCGGGCCATTGTCGACGCTTTCGTCGCCCTCGTCCTCGGAGTCGTAAAAGTGCTCGGTGAAGGCGGGCGCCGCCTGCAGGTAGCGCAGCGACGGCACCGCGCGCAGGCCAGGCCGGTCGAGGTTCGGCCCGCCCATCTCGACCGGCGCGGCGGAGGCCGGACCGAAGGCGTGGTTGGGATCGTGGCAGGACGAGCAGGCCTGTCTGCCCGAAGCCGACAGCGATGGGTCGAAGAACATTCTTCGCCCGATCGCTGTCAGTGCTTCGGCGCGTGCGAAGGCTTGCGTGCGTGACATCGGGCCAGGATGGACGCCATCTGCCGGCTGGCCGGCGGCGGGCCAAAGGACGGCGACGGCGAGAGCGGCGAGCGTGGCAAATCTCCGTGGTGTCATGACCTCAATCCCGTTTGCCATTGGCCCAGCAGCGCATTGCCGCGGATTGTTGACTGGCGGAGCCAAATTGCCAAGCCGGAACGCGGCAGATCAGCCCTCCACGGACATCCTCGCACGAAGAGAACCGCAGCTGTGCCCTGGATTGTTGCCGAGATAGATTCCCGTCCGCTATCAATGGCCTCCAAACCGGACGAAGGACTTTCGATGAGCGAGCTCAAGATCAGGACCCGTGCTACCGGCGCCTGCGCCGTGCTGCCGCCGGGCGGCTTGCCGGCGGTAACGACGCCGACCGGCGGCACGGTCGACGTGGTGACTGCGGTCAGCGCGCCGGGCTTCAACCCGCTCGACCTGCTCTATGCCTCCTTGGCCGCCTGCATGGTGCTGAGCGCCCGCATCGCCGCCACCCGCCTCGGCGTCGCCGACCGGCTTGGCGAGGTGAGGGCGGATGTCGGCGGCGAGAAGGCGAAGGACGAGCCGGCGCGGGTCGAGACATTCACCATCAGGCTGCAGATCGCAGGCGATCTCGACGCGGCGACCAAGCAGCGCATCGTCGAGGACGCCGAGACGATCTGCACCGTCTCCAACACGCTTCGCGGCGCGCCGGCGCTGCACGCGACGCTGGGGTGAGGGGCCGTGGCGCATCTCTCTGCGATTGACTATGCGACCGCCTCCGACGAAATCCGCGCCGAGCATGATCGGGAGCTTGCGCTGCGCGGCCGCATGACCAACATGAAGCGCATCCTGCTTCACTCGCCGGCCGCGCACCGCATCTATGCCGAATGGTTCACGCTGCGCGATCTCCTGCGTCCGACGCTCGAAGACCGAGCGATCTGGCTGTTTTCGAAGGTGATCGCCGAGACGATGCGCGCCGAGATCCCGGTCACCTTCTTCCGCCGCGCGCTGATCGATTCCGGCCTCGATCCGGATCTGATTGAACCCAGCCCCGACGAAGCGCTGTTGATGTCCTTCGGCAGGGCGCTCGCCGCGGACGCCAATGCCGTTGCCGACGAGACCTGGGTCGCGCTGAAGGCGCGCTACGACGAAACGCTGCTCGTCAACCTCGTCGCCTTCGCCGACATCATGGTGGCGACCTGCGTCTTCACCAATGGAGTGAAGGTGGATCTCGATCCGGGGCTGGAGGGGTATCGCCGGAACGCTTGAGGCGAAGACCCCGGGGCTGGCCGTTGCCTTGCTCTGCCTGCTGCGCATAGACTGAGCCCGGGAACGAGCGATCGGGGGGACCTCGATGCGTTGGCGTGTGGGCTTGCTTGTGTTGGCAGCGGCGCTGCTGGCCGGATGCGTCGCCAATGACGTCGAGCCCATCAACACCCATGTGACGCAAGTCGGGCCTGGCTCGCCGGACTACCTTCCCGATGCTCCCGCCGACGGGTCGACCGTGGTCGCGCTGTCCTTCTCTGGCGGCGGCACGCGCGCCACCGCCTTCAGCTATGGCGTGCTTCGGGCGCTCGACGATGTCGAGGTCGGCAGCGGCGGGCGAGCGCATACGCTGATCGACGACGTGAGCGTCGTCGGGGGCGTTTCTGGCGGTGCGGTGACGGCGGCCTATCTCGGCTACAAAGGGCGTGGTTATCGCGAGCTTCGCGAGCGCTTCTTGCTGCGCGATGCCGAGAGCTCGCTGCACACCGCCAAGCTCGCTCCGGCCAATCTGGCGCGGCTGTGGAAAGGCGGCGTCAACGACCGCAGCACCTTTGCCGCGTGGCTGGACAGGAACCTGTTCGACGGTGCCACTTACAGCGCCTTCAGACGTCCCGGCGCCCCGCTGGTTTGGATCCACGCATCCGACATCTACAACGGCACGGCCTTCGGCTTCACCTACGACCGTTTCGCGGCCATCTGCAGCGATCTCGACAAGCTTCGTATCGCCGATGCGGTGGCGGCTTCGGCGGCGTTCCCCGCGGTGTTCGCGCCGGTCGTCGTCTCGACGACCACGCCGACAACCAGATGCAACTACAAGCAGCCGGACTGGATCCAACGCGGTCTCAACGATCCGGAGGCACCGGAACGGGTCAAGGCCGCGGCTCGCGCCATGGAGTCCTACCAGAACAACGACCGCGTCAACTACATCAAGCTGCTCGACGGCGGATTGACCGACAACATCGCGGTGGTCGGCTTCGCGGAATCGCTCGACATCGCCGGCAGTCCGCACAGCCCGTTGTCGCCGCCTGCGGCGACAACGGGCTGTGCGGACTGC
>NZ_RZSF01000493.1:0-3553 GCF_004023325.1 Mesorhizobium sp. M1A.F.Ca.ET.072.01.1.1
CGCCCTCCCCTCCTTAAGGCAAGCTTTGTATGAAAGACCAGTTCTGCGCCGTCGTGACCGGCCAATCCCTGATCACGCGTGACGTCCGCGACATACAAGATGAGAGATTCGCGGCGGTCATCGACTTCCTGCGCCAGGGCGATGTCGTGTTCACCAACTTCGAGTCGACGATCCTCGGCAGGCATGGCGGCTGGGCGACCAAGGGCAGATACTTCGGCTATTCCACGGCCGAGGTGTTGGACGCATTGCAGGCGTTAGGCTTCAACGCGCTTGCGCTTGCCAACAATCACGCCTTCGATCTCGGCGCCGGCGGCATTCTTTCGACGCTGGAGGAAGTGGGCCGCCGCGGCTTCCTTCATGCCGGCATCGGGACCGACGAGACAAACGCCCGCAAGCCGGGCCGCCAGCGGTTGGGCGGGCGAGAGGTAGCGCTTCTTGCGTTCGATGCAGGGCCTGGTCCCGCGAGCATGTATGCCGAAGACCGCACGGCTTTCCGACCGGCCCGCCCCGGCGTGAACCGGCTCAAGACCGCTCGAAAGATCGGAGTGCCGGATGGGCATCTGCGCAGGCTGGCAAGGCTTGGCAAACATCTGCAGTGCTCGGCCTTCGAGCTGACCAACTACGCGCAGCCGGAGGATCCATTGGAGGTGGCCGCCGGCAAGGAGATCAATTTCTACGGCACCGTGTTCACGCAAGCCACCGAGTTCGGACGACTGATCGAGGTCGATCCGCAGAGCGCAGATGCCCATTTGTCAGTCATCCGCCGAGCGGCAGCGCTGGGCGATTTCGTGATCGCGTACCTGCATCACCATCATTGGGAACCGGGCTGGCAGGACGTGCCGCGATGGGTGCAAACCTTCGCCCGGACATGCATCGACGCTGGCGCCAGCCTCTTCGTCAGCCACGGCGCTCCGGTTCTTCAGGCAATGGAAATCTATAACGGCTCGCCGATTTTCTATGGCCTCGGAAACTTCCTCTTCCACGTGCACGCGGACGAGACGGAGTGGGATCCGCCGGAGGTTTGGCAAAGCATCGTCGCCTCCTGCCGCTATGATGCGGGCAAAAGCGTCACAGAAATAGACCTTCTGCCCGTCACGATCGGCACAGAGCCTCATTCTCCGGGATCAGCGACAGGGAGGCTGGTACCGGTCGCTGCCATGGGGGGCACCGCGCGGGAAATCCTTGAAGGATTCGCCAGGCGCTCGCGGGCATTCGGCGTCGAGATAGACATATTCTTGGCCCGCGGCCGCATCGAGGTGCCTGCCGTCAGAAAATTCGGCTGACAGGGAGAGCTGGCATCAGAATGCCCGACGATCGGCTGGCCCAGCCTCGCCCGCCGCCTCGCCATCGCCCTTCTTGTCGGCCAACGCCAATTCCTCCCCCAACATTGCTATCAGGGAAGAGACGCGGCCACGGACACGCGGGGGAAGATTCATCAGACCCTCGATCAGGCGCCTCCCTTCGGCGCTGGCGATGAACTCCAGGCGTTCATCGACCGGCAAGGGCTGCGCCTGATCGCGGCTCGAATTATTTCCCGGCAGGCCTTCGAAGAAGCGGCTGACGGGAACGCCGAGCGAGGTGGCGATCTCGTAGAGCATCGAGGCGCTGACGCGATTGCGCGCGTTCTCGTATTTCTGGAGCTGCTGGAAACTGATGCCGATGGCGCGGGCGAGCTGGCCCTGCGAGACGTCCGACTGGACGCGAACGGTCGCAATCTGCCTGCCGACATGCCGATCGGCGGGATGAGGTTCGCCCTCGACCGCTGGCTTGCGCGCTGTCCGAAGCATATCGCGACGTTTCAACAATGCCTTCCGACGCTCCAAAGTCTTCCACCGACAGGAGTTTTGCCGCGAAACGCCAGGGTCTCGCTCTCGCCTATCAGCAGGCTCATCAGCCACTTAATATACCTTATGAGGCTTAAAATAACCCTATATGTGGGAAAGACCATGTGCCTGCCGATTGTGGATGCATGGTCAGTCCACGACAGATTCGGGCCGCGCGGGCCCTGCTTGGTTGGTCGCAGCAGGAGCTTGCCGACAAGGCGATCGTCTCGCTCAACGCGCTGGCCCGTTTGGAGAACGGCAAGGTCGATTCCCGCATCAGCACGATGCAGGCCATCGAAGCAGCTCTGATAAGGGCCGGCGTCGAGTTCTTGCCCGTCGGTCAAAAGGGTGAGGGTGTCCGCCTCCTCGATCCTCAGGCTTGAGCGCCCTGCCCCGTCTGCTGGCCAATCCGAACGACATCATCCAATACAGAACGGATCTGCGGCCATGGAAATTCAGGATCGTCCTCTGAAGGCTGTCCTTCCCTCAGGACGGCGTCGAGTTTGGCCGCCACTCCCGCAAGCGACGTGGCAGGGGTCCGGGAGAGCATCTCGAGCAAATCCGCTGCTCGCTGCGCAGCATCGCGTTCAGCCCGCAACGTAGCCGAGTATCCAAGTTCGCGATCAGCGGTATCCCAGCGAGCCTTATGAGCCTCAAAATCAGCTTCCACGTTCTCGCCATCAGACGACTGAAGTGTCGCGCGAGGAAGTCCGACAGCTTCGATCAGTTTCCGCTCCAGGCACTGCTGCTCACCGCATAGTCTCTGAGTTTCCTCATGAGCATCCTGCCATGTGCGCCATACCGCTTCGGCGAGGTCATCGGATTGGGACGCTTTCAGATCTCTGCTGGCAAAGACGTTTCGGCTTGATCTCGCAATTGCACTTGCCACCCCCACAACAGCTCTCCTGTGGGTGACGAGAGGCAAAGTCGTGGTATTGTCGGAATCAGCCATGATCCGAGCTCCAGACAGCTTGGGTGTGGTCAGGCCGAACGATGTGTTGGAGCACGTCGTTCGGCTGCGCGGAGGCAACCACTACGTACATACCGTACATTACGGACATCGCTCTTGTCAAACACTCCGGAACCGATCGAGACTAAAACCGAACGCTTCGAGTTGCGGCTCTCGACGGACTTGCTCAGTCGCATAGACGAATGGCGTCGCGCTCAACCAGATCTCCCCAGCAGATCTGAAGCGTTCCGGCGACTTGTGGAGGCTGGTCTAGCTGCAAAATAGCCTGGCGACACAAAGACGCTGCATGAAGGCATTTTGGGACGATCGCAATTGTGTCCGAGGAATCAAATTCTCGGACGGAAATGCAGCGCAGGCAAAGTTAACGCTCGTCTGTGGCCAGCTTAAACTGGCAGATGTTGCTGCTAGACTAGCTGGGCGAGCAGTACTGCTCGGTTCCAGTGGGCGGTCGCGAATTATCTGTCGCTATCCGGAATTAGGCCAGGACGTTGAAGGCCGTGCGTACGTGCCAACGCTGAGATGCTGACGCAGTCTGTCTTGGAAGCGCAGAGCGGGACCTTGATCAATGGAGCTGCCTCAGGTTTGCCAATCCTGTCGTTCGGGTTGACCAATCCGTTGCCGACCATAAGCGGGCTGACAAATAAGGGGCATATCCAATCGCTTAATGCCAATCGGGAATAAACTTTTCATCGGGGCCATTGGGAAACTCTGTCTTAGGATTGGAAGACCCTCTCCTCTCAGCCAGAAACCTCCTGTTTTC
>NZ_RZSF01000494.1:0-3546 GCF_004023325.1 Mesorhizobium sp. M1A.F.Ca.ET.072.01.1.1
AGCTCGGCGCCGGCCTTCTGCGCCAAGATGATATAGAGCCCCCAGCAGGCGCCGGCGGCAAGCGCAAGCAGCACACCGATCGGGTCGAGCCCGCGGCTAATATCGGCGAACGGCGAGAGCAGCACGATGCCGGCGACGGCAAGCACCACCCAAACGAGGTCGAGAAGGCGCCTCGAGCCGAGTGCGGCGACAAAAAGCGGGCCGGTGAATTCGAGCGCCACGCAGATACCCAGCGGAATGCGCTCGAGCGCGGCATAGAAGAGCAGGTTCATCACGGAAACGGTGACGCCATAGGCGGCGAGCCAAGGCAGTCCCTTTCGTGTCGGCAGCACTTTCCATGGCCTGAGCACTGCCGCCAGCATCAGCGCGCCGATAGGAGCCTCAGCATCGTTGTGCCGTCCGCCCCAAGGACCGGAAACAGGCCCTTGGCGAAGGCCGCGCCAACCTGCACCGAAAGGATGGCACCAAGCAGGCCGAGGACGGGCAAGGCTCCCAGCTGCGCCTGCGGGTTTGCGATCGGCGTCGACGTCATTTCTTCTCCATCCCGCGGGGCCAGTCCGAGGTGGAGATAGAGCCTGGCGTGTCCCCTGTCGTGAGGCAACGGGGAGCGGATGCTGGGACAGGCCTATCAGGATTCGCAACTGGATTGCTGCGCCGCACAAGTCTTTGAAATTTAAAATACTTTTCACAACGCGATTTGAATAGTCTTTGGCCAAATGGGGCGTTACTGTAAGTATCGCCAAAACACCCGCTACGGTTGCCACAATGCCTCACAACATCTTTGGCGATAAATACTTGAAAAATCAGACCAAACGCCCATGAGCATTAGGACCATAGGCCAAACTCCCCAACTCAACTATCGTCTGCAACCCTCCAGATCACAGCTTTATTTCAGAGCTGTAAGCATTGTGTGTTGCGCCGCAACATTAGCCGGGACAGATGTTAACCAACATGGGCAGTGGAGGATGCCGCTACGTTGAGCCGAATGGGCATTCCGCTGACAGCCAAGGACGGTACTCTCGCCCCGGACGGAGATTCGTCGACAGGCAGAGCCGGCGTGCTTTGCAGGTCCAGCGCAGGATCTTACGGCGGAACCTGGGGACCCCGCCAATGACAGGTCAGCGCGACATCCAGCTTGACGCAGTGCGAGCAGTGGCCGTGACGCTGGTGCTTTACGCGCATTTCCTTGCGCCGAACGGCACCTCCTTCCTCGGCCATCTCGGCGTGCGGCTGTTCTTTGTGCTCTCCGGCTTCCTGATCACCCGACTTTTGCTGGACGCGCGTGACAGCAATGTATTCGCTTCCGGGCCAGCGCTGCGCGCCTTCTACTCCAGGCGCATAATCCGGATTTTTCCGCCCTATTTCGCCGTGCTGGCCCTGGTCTGGCTCACCAATCTGGAACAGTCCAGCTCGTCGCTTGCCTGGCATGCGCTTTATCTCTCGAACTTCTGGTATGCGCTGCGCAACGACTGGAACCCCTGGCTGCTCTGCCATTTTTGGAGCCTCAGCATCGAGGAGCAGTTCTATCTCGCCTGGCCGCTGATCGTGCTTCTGGCGCCGCGCCGGCGTATCGAGGCGATCACGATCGGCGTCATCCTCTTCTCGTTCGCGTACCGCTTCTACTGGCCGCTCACCGCCAACCCGGCGCTCGCCCGGGACCTGTTGCCGCCGGCCTCTATGGACGCGCTCGGCTGCGGCGCCCTGCTTGCCGTTCGCCGCGCCAGGGGCGCCGATGTGCCGCGCTGGATGCGGCTCGGCTGGCCGGCTTTCGCGGCCGTTTTCCTGCTCGTCGTCTGGTCCGATCCGGGACCGGCGAACTCGGCATGGGAGTGGGCGCACTGGACGCTGGTGCAGGTGCTGCCGCTGGTGCCGCTGGTGGCGATCGTCGCCGCCTGCTCCTACGGCCTCCACGGCAGGCTCGGCAAGCTGGCCGAACTGCCGCCGCTGCTTTTCCTCGGCCGCATCAGCTACGGCGTCTATCTCTACCACCCGATCCTTCTCGCCTACGCCGTCAAGGCGCAGCCCTGGATCCCGCTCAACGTCTCGGAGCAAGGGCCTGGCCGCTTCGTTGTCGCAGGCGCCGCCACGTTGCTTGCAGCCTCTCTCTCCTGGGCGCTGTTCGAAAAGCCGCTCAACGGTTTGAAGCGATATTTTCCTTATGTCGCGCGGTCGCGCGCGGGCATGGCGGGCGAGACAAGCTGGATAGGCCCGCCGGCCAGCGTGTCCGCCCTCGACCTGCAGCGAACCGAGGCGCGGCGATGATGGCAAGCGCCACTCCCCTCATCTCCGTGCTGCTGCCGGTCTACAATGCCGAGCCCTATGTCGGCGCTGCAATCCAATCGATCCTGCGGCAGGATTACAGCCGGCTCGAGATCATCGCCATCGACGACGGTTCGACCGACCGGTCGCTGGAGATCCTCGACCGCTTCCGCAAGGCGGACAGCCGCGTATCCATTGTTTCGCGCGAGAACCGCGGTCTCGTCGCCAGCCTCAATGAGGGGCTGGCGAGCGCGCAAGGCGAACTCGTCGCGCGTATGGACGCCGACGACTTCGCCTATCCCTGGCGGCTGTCGCGCCAGGCGGCGCTGTTTGCAACGCGCCCCGAACTCGGCTTCTGCGGCTCGGTCGTCGACATGCTGGTGCGTGGCCGTATCGCGCCCGGCAGGCTCGACCCGGTGTTCCGCCTCGACCTTGCCGCGCTCGCGAAATTCTTCACGATCTTCATGCACCCGACCGTGGTCTACAACCGCCGGGTGATCGGCGAGGCGGACCTTCATTACGACGCCGCCTACCGGCATGCCGAGGATTTCGACCTCTTCCGCCGGCTCGCCGACCGTTATCCGGCGGCCCTGATGGAGGAGAGCCTGCTGGTCTACCGCGTGCATTCCGGCAGCGTGACCAGCCGGCATGTGAAGGAGATGCGGCGCACGCATCTCCGGATCGTCGGCGAAAACCTCGAGCGCGAGGGTCTGACAGACGATACCAAGGACCTGCGCGCCATCGGCGATCGAGTTTCCTTCGCGACGGTGGCTGAGGCAGCAGCCTTCATCCGCGCGCTGGAAGAGCGGATTACCGCGCTGCCCGCGGCGCTGCGCCCGAGCTTCGAGGCCGGCGCGCTCAACCTCTTCTATTTCCTCTACCAACTCGTCAACGACGAGGAGCAACCGGCGCTGACGCATGAGCTTTTGACGCTTGCGGCGAAATGGAACGCGATCCGCCGCCGGGAGCAATATGCCTTGCGCCCAGGGGCCTGGGCACCGTGGCTCAGCCAGGCTTCGATGTGGGCCGGCAAGCAGGCCGACAGGCTCGCCTACCGCTTCAAATCCACGCCGGCGGCATCGGTGCTGGCGCCTTACAGGATGGAGGCGGCATGAGCAGCTTTGGCCGCGTCCACTCGCCGGCGGTGGAAATCGGCGAAAGCCGGCGCGACAGACAATCTCCCCTCACAAGCAGGGAGGTCAGCAGCCTCAGCGCTGAGCCCTCTCCATGAACGACGCGCGCCATCCCCTGCCGCGGCACCCGGCCCTGCCCGCCCCTCCCTCGCCC
>NZ_RZSF01000495.1:0-3544 GCF_004023325.1 Mesorhizobium sp. M1A.F.Ca.ET.072.01.1.1
CGGCTGCAGCGTCAGGATGTCGGCGAAAACGCGATAACCTTCGGCCTCGAGCTTGGGGCCAAGCCACAGCGCAAATTCGTCGTCGATCGGCGTGGCCTTGAGCAGAAAGATCGTGTCGCGCACCGCTGGCGCGGCACCTGCGCCAGGCGTGGTCCCTTGCGCCGGCGGCAGCAGATTGGCGAGGACAGCAGGTACCGGTCCCGGCTTTCCGAGCGCTTCTTCGAACGCTTCCTTGATCACCGATTTCAGAACGGGGGTGCTTTGCGCCCAGAGCTTCTGATGAGCTGTCTCGATCTCCGGATACTTGCGCAGCAGCGCGTTGAGATCGCCAGGCCCGAATATGTCGCCGGGACCTTGCAGCGCAGGCCCGACGATCTCCGCCAATGCCGTTTTGTTTTTTGGCGTGAGCGAAGCCGACGTGACGAGGATATAGCGCGAGGGTGCCAGGCCATCGATGGCCGTCCGCTCGCTCTTCATCTTGGATTTCAGCGCCGAGAAACCCGATCGGTGATAGTGCTTTGCCTGCAGCACAATATCGCCGTCGGCGAGGGCGTGTCGCCCGTCCATCGCGTCGTCCGGTCCCTCGGGAAAGGCCTCGAAACGCTTGCCGATCTCGCGACCTACGAGGTCGCGGGCCAAGTCCTCAAACTCGTTATGAGACAGACTCGAGAAATCATAAGCCATGCGCCCAGATTGACTGCCCATTTCCTAGGTAGTCAAGCAACCGTGGGCACAATTGCGCCGCGCCTAAGCCTTACTAACAAAAAGATAAACTCGCTTTCACAGGCGATGTGGTCAAACCGCCAATCCTACCTCGAAAACGTTTTTCCGATCGCATCATGCGCCTGACTACAACGCCTGCTTGATCTAATCGGGCAGCCCAATCCGTTAGCGGATGCTCAGGGTCATAGTTGAGGCACGCCTAGTCGTAGTGCGAAGGTTCATTTTTGTGTCAGGCTGGCCGCCATCAATTCGATTCGGCATGGAGCCAAAAATGTTCGGGCAATCATCAGAAGTGACAGCTTCAATCCAAGCATTCCTGAAATCTGTCACCGTCCCGATCATCCAAGCATTAAAAGATGACGCGATCGATCAGGTAGGCACAGGAACATTGTTTGGTGTTGCCGGACGTCTGTTTTTCGTCACAGCCCGACATATCTTCGATGATGTTCGGCCTGAAGACCTTTGCATACCTAGAAGCCCTGACGGCGATCGAGACCCGCAAACACTTGGCCGGATCACTGTTACGAAACCAAAGAATGAGAGCATCGACATAGCAATCGTTGAAATCCTTTCACCTGACGCTATTGCCCGGATCCAAGCCGGGTGGCGAATTCACACATTCAATTCGATGAAGCTCGCGTCGAAAAGGGGTTCGTTCGCTCTGTCTGGCTACCCGTCAGATTTGGGAAAGCGACCCCATCCAGCTCTTGTGGGAAGCACCCTTTTCATCTTGGAGACTGATCGCTGCGACAATATTCCAGCCAAGGCTGATAAGCCCGTAAGCCCCGATCTGGACCTGTTTTTTGCTTATGGCCGCGATGGTCTAAGGGCAGACGGAAAGCCGATGGACACGCCGCATCTCCGAGGTACTAGCGGTGCTTCGATATGGGAATTCTGCCAGAACGCAGGGCAGCTTTGGACGCCCGATGACGCCTTGAAGATCGTGGGGGTACAGTCCAGTATGGACCGGAACTACGACTACTTTCGAGCGAAAAGCTGCCTTTACCTCTTAGAGACCTTCAAGAAAATCGATAACGAACTGGCAAGTGAGGTAGATCAATTCCGCAAGCTGCTCGGGACCTGACCATCTGGTTCCGCCTCACCTCGGATCTAACCAACCTAAGAGCAGACATCTCGGCGAATGTTAAGTCACGGTATCTCTAGCTGGAAGCTTCTCGCCAACCAGCCACGAGCGTGTCCGTTTTTGAACGTCTTTTCTTGCGTACGAGGATCTGGAAGTGATCTTAGCGGTAGCCCACTTCGCGGCCTTGCTCAGGACGCTGTCTAAGGAACATGGTCGGCAGGTCATGATCGCCGTGCATGACTCTCCAGCCAAAAGGATTAGCCTCTCAGGGAGTCCTCGTCTCAGGAGCCTTAATCATGGCCAAGCTACCCTTCTTCAAAAACTCGAACCTAGCCGACCTGTCAGCACTTTCACTGGATGAACTTACCCAGCTTCACACCCATGTCGGCAAACATCTGATTGACCGCAAGGAAGCACGTATCAAGGAATTGCAGGCGGAGTTGATGTCGCTGGGCGCCACGCCTGACGGCCCAATCCTCGTCGGACGCGGTAGCCCTGCCCGCAGCGGAGGCGCCGCAAAGCCAGACACTACCATCAAAGCGGTGAGCCGGAATAAAGGCCCGGCCAAGGCTGGCGACGAGAGGGGCAACGGCAAAACACGCGCCAAGCCCGCGGTGAAGTACAAGGACGACAAGGGGAATACGTGGACGGGCCGTGGGGCCACACCGAAATGGCTGGCTGCTTACGAGGCCGAGGGCCGCAACCGCGAACAATTCGCAGCGTAGCCTCTATGGCTATTTGGGAGTGCGCGTATTGTGGACCAACGTCCGAGCCGCGGACGCGAGAGCATCTTTTCCCAAAATCGCTTCACCGGCGAATGGTTGAGGCCAATAAAGTCAGCCAGGTCTTCTGGCTGAGGCGTATTGAGAAAGCGGTGGTTGACGACCCCACCATCAAGGACGTGTGCCGCGTGTGCGACAATGGCTTCATGTCCGATTTGGATTCTTATATCTGCCAGCTCTTTGACGGGCAGTTTTCCATCATTCGCCAGCGTTACGAACAGGTGAGATTCACCTACGATTTTCACATGCTGAAACGCTGGATGCTGAAAATGGCCTACAACTCGGCGCGTATTCACAACGCGCGCGACACCTTCGCATTGAAAGCAGTCCTCCCCTATATTCGTGGCGAGGACAACCAACTTGGGCGATCGGTCAGGATGTTTCTGCAACTCGCCCATCCGGCGCCGATTCCGCCAAACGAGCGCGCGGCCCTGGGGGGCGATGAGGTTCCACAAATCTGGGAGCCGCGTCTTAATCGGGCTGGCCTAGCGATTGTTAACATTCCTCATCTCGGGAGCAAAATCATTCGGATGGTCTCGCTTCAGAGCTATGGCTTCTTTCTGGCATTTGCGGATCCTGCGGGCGGTGCATCGGCAGGTAATCAGTTCGCCGACGCCTTTTTGAAAAGGTGGCCAAACGCGGCGGAAATCAAGGCATCTGAGAACCATGTAAACGTCATATGTGACGGGTCCGACTCCTGGGAGTCGATTAAAGATGCCCGACGGTATTCTCTGCAATAAACTCCCCTTTAGGGATTGGAGCGGTAGGCACCGGCGTAGAGCTGCCCAGGGGTGATGCCAGCGCGTATCCACAGTAGCCTGAGACGTTCGCCCTGGAGCGGCGCAAGACGCCCCGGGGACGAAAATAAACTTGAAGCTTGCCGTTGACGCGCCTTGCCCGGGCATGGCCCGGAGCCTATATCACCGCCACTAGATACTAAGCGCGCACAGTGTCC
>NZ_RZSF01000496.1:0-3541 GCF_004023325.1 Mesorhizobium sp. M1A.F.Ca.ET.072.01.1.1
TCACCAACCTGCCGCAGGACGCCATCATCGAGTCGCCCGGCTTCGTCGATCGGTTCGGCATCAACATGGCCGCCGGCATCACGCTGCCCGAGCCATGCGCCGCCACCTGCATGTCATCGATCAACGTCCAGCGCATGTCGGTGCATGCCGCGATCGCCGGCGACATCGATCTCTTGAAGCTCGCCATGCTGCACGATCCGCTGGTCGGCGCGGTGTCGACGCCGGAGGAGGTCTGGCAGATGGTGGACGAGATGGTCGTCGCCCAGGCCGCCTGGCTGCCGCAATATGCCGACGCCGTGCCGGCGGCAAAGGAGCGGCTTGCGAAGTCGAAGGTCAAGACCCGCGAATGGGCGGGCGCGGCGCGGCGCAACGTCCGCTCGATCGATGAACTGCGCGCCGAAAAGGCGGCACTGAAACAGGCCGGCTGAGACTTCGGGCAGGCGGACCTGCAGGAGGCAGACCGCCGAAACGGCCCTCAAAATAAAGATCGAGCGGCGGGCAAGCAGCAGACGTTCAAAACATCTGGGAGGAGACAATGAGGAACTTACACAGAATTGGCATTGCCGCCGGACTGGTGCTCGGCGTTTCTATTCCGGCGCTCACCGCTTTCGCTTCGGAACCGACGATCCCGCCGGAGCCGGCGACATTCCCGGCCGAAGGCAAGATCCATTCTGTGGCGCGCGACTCCATCCTGGAGTTCAAGGCGCTGCCCGAATACCACGAGCCGGACTGGGTGACGGAGAAATACGTCAAGACCGGCAAGCTGCCGCCGCTCAAGGACAGGCTGCCCAAGGAACCGCTGGTCTTCAAGACCGCCAACATGCCGGACGGCATCGGCGTCTATGGTGACACGATGCGCCATGTCATCGGCGGCAGGCCGGAAGGCTGGAACTACGGTGCCGGCCAGACGCAAGGCTGGGGCGGCATCGACATCGCGCTTTCCGAATGTCTGACACGCACCGCGCCGCTGTTCCAGGTCGACGCAAAGGACACCGAGCCGCTGCCGAACCTCGCCAAGAGCTGGGAATGGTCGAAAGACGGCCACAAGCTGACCATGCATCTCGTCGAAGGCGCCAAATGGTCGGACGGCGTGCCCTTCAACGCCGACGACGTCATGTTCTACTGGGACGACGAGGTCGTCGACCCCAACGTGTCGCCGCTCAACGGGGCGACGCCCGAAACCTTCGGCGTCGGCACGACGCTCAAGAAGATCGACGACTACACCGTCGAATGGACGTTCAAGGAAGCGTTTCCGAGGCAATATCTCTATGCGATGGCCTACGGCACCTTCTGCCCCGGCCCGGCGCACATTTTGAAGCCGCAGCATCCGAAATATTCGAAGAACACCTACGACCAGTTCAAGAACGCCTTCCCGCCGGAATACATGAACATGCCGGTGATGGGCGCCTGGGTGCCGGTCGAATACCGCCCGGACGACATCATCGTCATGCGGCGCAATCCTTACTACTGGAAGGTCGACGAGAAGGGGAACCAACTGCCTTATCTCAACGAGCTGCAATACAAGCTCTCGACCTGGGCAGATCGCGACGTCCAGGCCGTCGCAGGCTCGGGCGACTTCTCCAATCTCGAGCAGCCCGAGAACTTCGTCGCCTCGCTGAAGCGCGCGGCTGACAAGAACGCGCCGGCACGGCTTGCCTTCGGTCCGCGGCTCATCGGCTACAATCTGCGTATGAATTTTTCCGCCAATGGCTGGGGCAACCCGGACGAGCGAGGCCAAGCGATCCGCGAATTGAACCGCAACGAGGATTTCCGCAAGGCCGTAACCATGGCGATCGACCGCAAGGCGCTCGGCGACTCGCTGGTCAAGGGACCGTTCACCGCCATCTATCCCGGCGGCTTCTCCTCCGGCACCAGCTTCTATGACCGCAAGTCGACGGTTTATTACCCGTTCGATCTCCAAGGGGCCAAGGCCGAGCTCGCCAAGGCCGGTCTCAAGGATACCGACGGCGACGGCTTCGTGAACTTCCCGGCGGGCACCGCCGGCGGCAAGAACGTCGAGATCGTGATGCTGGTCAACAATGACTACACCACCGACAAGAGCCTTGCCGAGGGCGTCGTGGCGCAGATGGAGAAGCTTGGGCTGAGGGTCGTGCTCAACGGGGTCAACGGCACGCAGCGCGACGCGATCCAGTATTCCGGCCGCTTCGACTGGCTGATCCGGCGCAATGACCAGGAGCTCACCTCCGTTGTGCAGAACACGGAGCAACTCGCTCCGGTCGGTCCCAAGACCAGTTGGAACCATCGCGCGCCTGAAAGCGGCGAAGTCGATCTGATGCCGTTCGAGAAGGACCTCGTCGACATCGTGAACAAGTTCGTCACGACGCAGGACAACGACCAGCGCGCCGACCTGATGAAGAAGTTCCAGAAGATCTCGACCGAGCACGTCTACAATGTCGGGCTGACGGAATATCCCGGCGCGCTGATCGTCAACAAGCGCTTCTCCAACATCCCGCAGGGAACGCCGATCTTCATGTTCAACTGGGCCGAGGATTCGATCATCCGCGAACGCGTCTTCGTCGCAGCCGACAAACAGGCGAAATATGAGCTCTTCCCCGACGAGCTTCCCGGCAAGCCCGGAGACAAGGGGCCGATGAACTAGTTAACCTCCCTGACGAAGAGAACTCCGGTCGCGCCAGCTGGCGCGGCCGGACAAAGCCAAATCTCCGGTAGCGCCCAGGGAGCGACCGGCCAGCAAAGGAAGCCGACCATCCATGTTGCGATTCCTGCTCATGCGCATAGCGTCGGCGCTTCCCGTGCTCGCCATCTTGAGCCTGGTCACCTTCGCCATCATCCAGGCGCCGCCGGGCGACTATGCCGACTATATCAAATCGCAGCTCATCAACCAGGGCGGCGCCTCCTATGCCGAGGCGGATGCACAGGCCCAGGCCTACCGGAAAGAACACGGCCTCGATAAGCCGCTGCCCGTTCAGTATCTCAACTGGATCGGCGGCATCGTCACGCGCGGCGATTTCGGCTACAGCCTCTACTACAACAGGCCGGTGGCGGACGTGGTCGGCGAGCGCCTGCCGCGCACGCTGCTCCTGGCGCTGGTCTGCCACCTGCTCGCCTCGGTGCTGGGCATAAGCTTCGGCATTTGGGCGGCGACCCGCCAGTATTCCTGGATCGACTCGACGCTCTCGGCCATCTCCTTCCTCGGCATGACGGTGCCGCGCTTCCTGATGGCGCTGATCATCGTCTACCTGCTGGTCTTCCAGTTCAACGTGTCGGAGATCGGCAGCTTCTTCTCGCCGCGATATGGCGGCGCGCCATGGTCGTGGGCAAAATTCCTCGACCTGGTCAAGCATGTCTGGCCGGTGGTGGCGATCGCGACCTTCGGCGGGCTCGCCTACAATATGCGCGTCATGCGCGGCAACCTGCTCGACACGCTCAACGCGCAATATGTCGAGACGGCCAAAGCCAAGGGCCTGACTGGCGGCGCCGTGGTGATGCGCCATGCCGTGCCCAATGCGCTGCATCCATTGATCATGTATCAAGGCGTGGTGCTGCCCTACATGCTGAC
>NZ_RZSF01000497.1:0-3528 GCF_004023325.1 Mesorhizobium sp. M1A.F.Ca.ET.072.01.1.1
TCGCCGATGAGTGCGGCGCTCGGCGCCCGGAATTTGTGCGCCCAGGTCGTGACCAGCGGATAGGTGTGGCGCTTGCTTGCCAAGGTCATTTTTCCAAGGCGCCCTCGACACCGTTTCGTCAACTCCGACAGGAACAAATCATCATCGAAGGCAAGCAGTCTATAGGCCTCGTTTGAGCGCAATGTGAGCAGCAGCGACGACATGCCCTCCGCGAGGGGCAACATCGCTATCGTCTGATGGTGATCGAACCATTCGATGGCGATCTGGTGGTGGGCGCGCTCGTGCCTCACTCGGCAAATCAGCATCGAGTGGCCAAGCCGGTTGATATCGGCGCCGATGCCTAGCAGATCACGCGTGGCGGACAAACGCGAATCCGCGGCAACAACCAGCCGAGCAGTTAAACGCGCGCCATTAGAGAGCGTTACGACTGCTCCTTCTTGGCTGTTTGTTGCATCGACGACCGAGTGGCCGCACAACAGCCGGGCGCGATCCTGCAAGCGGACGATTTTGAACAGCGCCTCGCGGATCCGGCAATTTGGAACCAAAACCCCCAGCGGTTCTCCAGAGTTGCTGGGAGGATCGAAACGAAGAGCGAATGCGCTCGAGCCGTTGAGCACGCGCGCGCCTTGAAGTGCTGATTTGTCCGAAGCCGGGATGACATCCCAGGCGCCGAGCTCGCGAAGGGTTCTGATCGAAGCGTTGGTCAGCGCGATTTCGCGACCATCGAAAGCCGGATTCGCCAGACTATCGAATGTGTTCTGTTCAACAACTGCCACCTTGAGTTCGCTTTGGGCAAGCGACGCAGCGAACGAAAGGCCGACCGGGCCGGCTCCAACGACAACGATGTCAAAATTATCGTCAGAGCCCATCAGCGTGCCGCCATCCGGTCGCCTATCCTCGTGTAACGGTGGAACTGAGCCGAGTGACATGAGCTCCGTGGCCGCCGCATTGCCTAAAGGCGCTGGGCCGGGAGATTCGCATCGATCGGCAACGAAGCACTCAAAGCGCTCAGAGGTGGATGCGGCTAACCGATCCCGCCCTTTGGCCGCGCAGCCGCGCAGATCGCCGCCAGCAAGCGAGACACTCGCGACGCTGGTCAGCCACGGCCGCGCCGCATCGATCGCCACATTCCACCTGGAACCCTTGCGCATACTACTCACGCTCCACGACGTCGAAGCGGGCTCTCTTGCGAGGGTATCGAACGTAGCGCTCTCTCTCGTCATCCCAGCCAAGGTAGCGGAAACTTTTATCCACGACCGCGCATATCTCATCAAGAACCTGCTGCATGGCTTCGATGTCGATGTCCTTGCAATTCAGTCGCCGATAGAGCAAAGCCCACGCGGCGACATAGTCGTCGAAATAGCGCGCGTCACTCGAACCAATGATCAACTTCGGACGGTTGATCGATCTCGAAAACGCACGTCCCAACCCCGATGATGCTCCGCAGCACGTTGACATCACGAGGATCTTCGGCGCTGGATGCGAGCCCTGGAACATTTCTACGAAGTCAGCCCAAAGAAGGCCACTTTCGACGCACACAACCCATCAAAGGCGAAAGCTGTTGATCGGCCCCCGTGTCCGCGCAGCCACGCGGATGGTCAGCCAGCAAGCGAGATACACACGACGCCGGTCAGCTAATGGCTGCGCCGTAAGCACAAGGCATGGCCGACCACACGACAGAAAACCCAGAACCGTGAAGGTGCTGATAATGACGACCAATCTTTCCGTAAGTCATGCATTTCTCCGTCGAAGACTGGTCAATAGAACACACCGATGAGTATGACCCTGATCTGGATCAGCCAGACATGACCAATCGGCACTGGCGGTTCACGGTCAGGTGATCGACCGTGACGTTCCACTTTGGAACCCGTGCGCACATGGCCAAGCTCTCGTCCGGCCACGCGAGGTACTCTCGTGGCATCAGCCGCCTCATACTGGGTGCAATGGGAGGCAGTCCTTCGCACGACAGAGGCTTTTCACAAATGTAGTGTGCAGCTTAGGTCAAGATGGTCATGGAGCATGGAGCATGGAGCATGGACAGCTTGTTCCCGACCGAGCCGGCTCGACTGACGAGCGCGATCCGCGCATCTTATGCACAGCGGATTGAAATCAGCGTTCCGGTTTGTCGTCCCGATCAATTAGTATCCGCTCGGCGGCTCCGTCGAGATCTTCGTATTGACCGCTTCGCAATGCCCAGACGAAGCCGGACACACCCAGTGCACCCAGAAAAAGGGCCACTGGTATGAGATAGAGCAACGTCGTCACGAGGATTATGCCGAATAGCTGACTGCGGAGCGTCCGACTTTTTGAATAACTTGCAGCGTCGCATTCGCCCCGAAGCCGTGCAAGCGCAATGCGTTTCCAATAACAAGCACCGATGAGGCAGACATGGCAATCGCCGCTAACAAAGGCGTGGCGTGCCCGAGGATGGCGATTGGTACTGCCACCGCATTGTAGACGATCGCAATCGCGATGTTCTGGCGGATCAGGTGTCCCGCCTTGCGCGAGACGTCCAGCGCGAGAGGCACTGCCAGAAGGCTTTCGCGCAGGAATACGAAGTCGGCGGCATTGCGGCCAATGTCGGCGGCGGTAGCTGGAGCGATCGAGACATGCGCCGCGCTGAGCGCCGGCGTGTCGTTGAGGCCGTCGCCAACCATCAGAACCTTGTGTCCGTCTTTCGCCAGGGTCTCGATGCGCTCGACCTTGCCGGATGGCAGCAGGCACGGAACGAAGTCCTTGACACCCAGCATTTCTGCGACTTCACCGCAGGCACCCGCAGTATCGCCCGACAGCATTTCCACTGACACCCCGGCATGGCTCAATTGCCCGATCGCCGCCTTGGCGTCTGCGCGCAGCGCGTCCTCAAAATCGAAGGTCGCGACAATGAACCCGTCTTTTGTCAGCACGGTTCCGCCATGTTTGCCTTCACCACCGGTCCGGGCTCTCCATCCAGCCCATCCGCGTCGGCCTAGCCGCCAGGTGCTTCCGGCTCCAGTGGCTTCGATTCCAAACCCTGGATGCTCGGTGACGGCATCAAATTTGTACTGCCCGCCGGGATGGGCAAAACCGGCTATGGCCTTTGAAAAAGGATGGCGGGAATGCGTAGCCATGTCTCCCGCGACTGCCAGCATGGCCGGATCGATCGACGATGCATTGACCAGCCGGGGCTGGCCGAGCGTGAGCGTTCCGGTCTTGTCGAACACCGCTGTATCAATCGTCGCCAGGCGCTCCATGGCAGAACCGTCCTTTACCATGATGCCGTTCTCAAACAGGCGCCGCGCGGCGACCACCTGAACGATCGGTACGGCGAGGCCGAGCGCGCACGGGCAGGTGATGATCAGAACGGCAATGGCGATGGTTATCGCCCGGTGCCAGTCGCCGGTCACCGCCATCCAGCCAAGGAACGTCGCGAAGGCTGTGAGATGAACCACCGGGGCATAGAGCGCTGAAACGCGATCGGCGATCCGGCGATAATGCGCGCGGCCGCCCTCTGCCGCTTCCATAAGACGAACCATTTCCGCCAGAAAC
>NZ_RZSF01000498.1:0-3526 GCF_004023325.1 Mesorhizobium sp. M1A.F.Ca.ET.072.01.1.1
CCTTCATGTCTCGCGTTTCGAGCAGCGCGCGCACCAGCGTCCGCTTGCCGAGCTCGACCTTGAACGCATTGTGCTGGCGCGGTTCGGCACCGGCAAAGGCAGCGTCCGCCGCCGCACCTGCCGATGCCTCGTCGAGCTTCTTGCCCTGCAGGGCCGCTTCGGCCTCGCCGGCGCGCCACGGCACCGTCGCCAGCCCGCCGAGCGCAATCCTTGCCTCGCGGACGCTGTCGCCGTCGAGGTCGAGCGCAACGGCCGCCGAGGCCAGCGCAAAGGCATAAGACTCGCGGTCGCGGATCTTCAGGTAGCGCGAGCGCCGGGCCCACGGTAATGCAGGCACCTCGATGGCGGTGATGATCTCGTCCGCCGCCAGATCCGTCTCGATATGCGGCGTGTCGCGGGGCAGCCGATGCAGCCTGGCAAAGGGAATTTCGCGCGCTCCGCGAGACCCCTCGGCTCGAATAACGGCATCGAGCGCAGTCAGAGCCTGGGCAAAGTCGCCGTGATAGGTGGCAATGCAGGCATCGCTGGCGCCCAGCACCGCGTGCTGGCGGTTGAAGCCTTCCATCGCCGCGCAGCCCGAACCCGGCACCCGCTTGTTGCAGGCCCAGGAGGGCTCGCGGAAATATTCGCAGCGCGTTCGCTGCAGCATGTTGCCGGCCAGGCTCGCCATGTTGCGGATCTGGCCGCTTGCCGCCAGCCGCAAACTATCGGCAATAACGGGATAGCGGCGTTTGACTTCGCCATGGTCGGCAGCCTCGCCCATCCGCACCAGGGCGCCGAAGCGCACGCCGTCGTCGGTAACCCTGATCTGCCTCAGCCCTGGCTCTTCGAGCCGGTTGAGGTCCAGCAACCGGTTGGGCGCCGCCACCCCAAGTTTCATATAGTCGGCAAGATTGGTGCCGCCGGCGATGAACTGCGCGTTCGCCCGCGTCGGCTGGTCGTCCTCGGCCGTAAAGCGGGACGCGATGGCGACCGCGGCGGAGACGTCCGTCGGCCGTTCATAGATGAAGGGGCGCATCGTCAGGTTCCTCTCGCCTGATCGCGCGCCTGGACGAGCGCGGCGACGATGTTCGGATAGGCCGCACAGCGGCAGATATTGCCGCTCATATATTCGCGGATGTCGTCCTCGGAGTTGGCGTGGCCTTCGTTGACGCAGCCGATGGCCGACATGATCTGACCCGGCGTGCAGTAGCCGCACTGGAACGCGTCGTGGTCGATGAAGGCCTGCTGCATCGGATGCAGCTTGCCGTCGCTCGAGGCAAGCCCTTCGACGGTCGTCACCTCCTTGCCGTCGTTCATCACGGCGAAGCTCAAGCAGGAGAGCACGCGCTTTCCGTCCACCAGAACGGTGCAGGCGCCGCACTGCCCGTGGTCGCAACCTTTTTTCGTGCCGGTAAGGCCGACATGGTCCCGCAGGGCGTCAAGCAGGCTGGTCCTGGCATCCAGCGAAAGCTCGTAAGGCTGCTTGTTGATGCGCAACGATACCGCGACCGTTTCCCTCAAGCCGGAACGGGTCGCGGCCGGTTTTTCCGCTCTCGTTGGGGAGCTGAGCAAGGGCGCCGCCGCGGCGGCTGAGACAGTAGCTGTCATGAAGCTTCGCCGGCTGAGGCCGGTCGTGCTTGGCGCGGAAATTCGGGACATGGCTCGCTCCCAGGCTGGCTGTCATCGGGGCTGGCTATGGGGCGCTAACCTCTCAACGGGGGCATTGTTCCGAATTTTGCAGGCGAAGGCCCGGAAGCTCACGAGACTGTGACAGCATCGAACCGAAGTCGGAGGCAGAGCACGCCGGGACAGCAGAGGAACGTTCCGCGCAAGTGAGGTTGACTGCCACGCGGCGGTGCGCACCGGCGCTGCGCAAGCTCGCACCAACCGATCGAAAGTCACACCGGTAGATACCAATTCTCCAGTTCGAACCGTAGCTGAGCAATAAGGCTAACAGGCCCTGCCCAACGACAGGAGGGGTGGTTTCGAGCAGGGCATGGGAGCGGGCTTTGGTTCAATGCCGCGGTCCGTGCGCGACCAGATGGAAGCTGTATCGGTCGCGCAGGAACTCGTTGAAGAACCGGCCCTTGGACCGAGCAGCCTTGAATGCCGCGTAGGTCTCGGCCTCAACCTGCTCATAGTCATAGCGGTCGCCGCTCGGGACGAACCATACCGAAAGGATCTTCGTCGCCGGGTCGTAATAGATGTTCCGGATGGCGGTGGAAGGCATGACGAGCGCCCCGTTGGCCAATGCGTAATTCCCGGAGCTGTCAATGGGTTCCGTCGCACCGGCTGCCGACGGATCAGGGCCTTGCGAGACCCGCCGAATTGCCTATCTGAGGTTCATGCCGTCAACGAAATCGAGCGCCACGGCGCAAGTCCGCCAAGGAGATCTTTTCGGTATCCCGAACAGCCTGCCGGAAGGATTCCGCTACCGGCCGGAGCTGATAACGCGTAACGAAGAAAGCGCGTTGGTCCGCTGCATCGAAGGCCTGCCGTTCAAGCCCTTCGACTTCCATGGCCATCTTGCCAACAGGCAGGTTATCGGCTTCGGGCTGCGTTACGACTACGACCGCCGCGAGGTCGTGGAAGCACCGGCCATACCCGACTTCCTGCTGCCGCTTCGCGACAAGGTCGCCGTCTTCGCCGGTCGGCCCGCGTCGGAATTCTCGCAGGTGCTGATCAACGAATACCGGCCTGGCGCGGGCATCGGCTGGCATCGCGACAAGCCCCATTTCGAGCTCGTCGCAGGCGTCTCCCTGCTGGCATCCTGCAGTTTCCGGCTGCGCCGCAGGAACGGCGCGACATGGGACCGGCAGGTGATCGAGGTCGAGCCGAGATCCGCCTATCTCATGGCCGGTCCGGCGCGCAACGAATGGGAGCACAGCATTCCGCCGCTCGCAGAACACCGCTACTCGGTCACATTTCGGACCTTGCGACCCAAGCTGTAAGTCCGACGTTCTGCCAGGCCCGATACTCCAAGTCGCCTAATCAGGGGTCGAGCCATGGCGTGGTGTCCTCCACAGCCGTGCCGGCCTTTGCCGGATCGGACGGACGGCGCGCGACGAAGCCGCCGAAACCAGCTTGCGCCTGCAGCTTTTCGCCCGCGATCAGCGGCTCACCACGCAGCAGCACGGTGATCGGCTTGCCCGTCACCGCCTTGCCTTCGTAAGGCGAAAAGTCGACGCGCGAGTGCAGCATTTCGTGGCCGATGGTCCACTTGCGTGCCGGGTCCCAGAGCGCGAGATCAGCGTCCAGGCCGGGGGCGATGCGACCCTTGCGGTGGTCGAGACCGTAGATCGCGGCGGCATTGCGCGAGGTCAGATCCAGATATCGCTGCAGCGAAAGGCGCCCCGTCAGCAGCCCTTCGGAAAACAGCAGCGGCAGCCTGGTTTCCAGGCCCGGAATACCGCTCAATGTCGTGGTGAACCCTGGCTCCGGCGCCTTGCCGATCTTGTCGGCGAAATAATAGGGCGAATGATCGGACGACCAGAGTTCGAGGCCACCCTCCGCCAGCAGCCGCCAGAGATGCTCGCGGCTATGC
>NZ_RZSF01000499.1:0-3485 GCF_004023325.1 Mesorhizobium sp. M1A.F.Ca.ET.072.01.1.1
GGTCATAGACGCCGTGGTCGTGGAAGAAGATGGCGCCGCTGCGCAGCACCAGCGTCGCCTTGCCGTCCTGTTCGACCAGCGGCGAAAGCGCCGCCACCACCCTGTCGAAGAAGACCGACCCGCCGGCCGTCACGACCAGGGGAGCCTCGCTGCCAAGGCGAGCGCGGAGCCTGAGGAACATGTCGCCCACCGATGCCAGCAGCGCAGAGACCGCTTCATCGGTGCGCAGCGGATCAGGCTGAGCGGCAGCGCCTTCATAGGTGCCGACGCCGGCAATGCGCAGCCGTCCGCCGGTCGCAGCGACGGCATCGGCGATTGCCTCGGCCTCTGCCGTGGTTCGTGCGCCCGCCCTCGCCGCGCCGAGCTCGACCAGGACACGCAACGGCGGGAGATCGGCAGCTGCCCGCCACGCATCCGCCAGTGCCCGCACGGCCGCGACCGAGTCGGCGAAGACATAGAGCTCGGCATCCGGCCACGCGCCAGTCAGTTTCGCGAGCCTGCCTGCACCACCGGCGCCGCCGACCTCGTTGGCAATGATCAGTCTCGAGAGACCCGCCTTCAGCATCACCGTTGCCTGCCTTATATCGGCGACCGTCGTGCCCCAGGCACCGGCCTTGACCAGCGAATGGGCGAGATCCGGCGCCATCGGCGTCTTGGCATGCGGCGCGACCGCAGCGCCCTGCTCGCGCGCATAACGCAGGAACAAGTCGCGATTTGAGGCGAAGGCCGCTTCGTCAAGGGTGAGCAGCGGCAGCGACATGCGGCCATCGGCCGGATGCCAGCCTTGCTGTCCGGCCAGGCTGGAATCCAATCCGGACGTGCCGGGGGGCACGCCACGGATACGATCGTCGAGCATGAAATTTTCATGCACGACAAGCGATTGGGCCGGTGTGTTCTCGCTCATCCGATGCTAACCCTTCCGTCGCCGAACAATGGCTCAACCGATTGCCGGCCAAGGCCTGAGGGAACCGCGTGCCAAATCCCTACTCCGGACCCATCATCGACGCCCATCACCATCTCTGGGATCTCAGCCTCGGCCGCCATCCCTGGCTGACCACCTCTGCCGGCGAACGCGGCGGCCTCGGCGAGCTTGATGCCTTGCGCCGCAACTATCTGCCCGAGGATTATCTGCGCGACGCCGCCCGGCACAATGTCGTCGCCAGCGTCCATGTCGAAGCCGGCTGGGCGAGCGACGACAGCGTCGGCGAGACCCGCTGGCTCGAGACGCTCGACAAGTCGTGCGGCGGCGTAGCGGCGCGCTACGTCGTCCATGTGCCGTTGGCGAGCCACAACGCGGCGGAGTTGATCGAGGCGCAGGCCGCGTTCGACCGCGTCATCGGCATACGCGACATTCTGAGCTGGGACCCTGATCCCGCCCGGCGCTTCGCCGCTCGCGACGGCATAATGGACGATCCCGCCTGGCGCGCCGGCCTTGGCTCGCTCGCCCGGTACGGGCTCTCCTTCGACCTGATGGTGTTTCCACGCCAACTGGCCGAGGCAGCGCACCTCGCCGCGGCCTTTCCCGACCAGCAATTCGTCCTCAACCATTGCGGCAGCCCGATCGACCGTGATCCCGAAGGCTTGCAGAGATGGCGAGACGGGCTGCGCCTGCTGGCCGAGCGCGACAACGTCGCCATCAAGATATCCGACCTGGTCGCTTACGATCATGACTGGACGCTCGAAAGTCTGCGGCCGATCGTTCTGCATTGCATCGACTGCTTCGGCATGAAGCGCGCCATGTTCGGCTCCGACTTCCCGGTCGCCGGCCTGCACGCCTCGTTCGATGAGGTATATGACAGCTTCAAGGTCATCACCGCCGATCTTTCCCGGGATGAGCAGGCGGCGCTGTTCTTTGGCAACGCCGCTCGCATCTATCGCCTGGACGCCGGGTCATCGCCGGGCTTGCTCCCTGCCTGAGAGCAGCAGCAGCCCGAGGATGAGCGAACCGAACAGGATGCTGCGCCAGCCGGGCGATGCATTGACCACGGTGATCAGCGCAGTGATCGTCACCAGCAGGATGGCTCCCGGGATGGTGCCGGCATAGGTGCCGAGCCCGCCGAGGATCGAGGTGCCGCCAAGCACCACTGCGGCGATCGAGGCGAGCAGATAAGGATCGCCGATCCCGACATAGCCCTGCCCGTTCATGCCGAGCACCAGCACGCCCGCGAGCCCCGCCGTGAATCCGCTGATGCTATAGACAGCCAATGTCGTGGAAATGATCGGCACGCCCGACAGCGAAGCCGCAACCGGGTTGGCGCCCATGGCGAAGATGCGGGCGCCGAAAGGCGTTGCATGCATCAGCGTCAGCACGAGCACGGAAACCGCGATCCACAGCAGGATGCCAGCCGGGATGCCGGCCGGCCGCGCATTGCCAAGCCAATGAACCAGCGGGTTCTCGGCGGTGACGGCACTGCCGCCGGCAATGATGATCAGCAGACCCTGCAGGAATGTCGCCATGGCCAGCGTCATGATCATCGGATGGACGCGCAGCAGCGCCACCCCTAACCCGTTGACCACGCCGATAGCTGTGGTCAGCGCAACCACCGCGAGCACGGAGGCAAGGCCGGTCGGATCGGCCTGCCATGACAGCAGCGGCAGGCTGATGGCGCTGACGGTGACGATCGCTGCCACGGAGAGATCGATGCCGCCGGCGATCACCACGAAGGTCTGCCCGGCCGCCACGAGGCCGATCACCGCGCCAAGTTCTACCAGGTAGCGCAGATGTCCGTAGGCGCCGAAGCCGCGCGATGCGAAGCTCGCCGCGATCCAGACTGCGACGACGATGGCAAGGGTGAGGAACGGCCGGCTTGTGAGGATCGCCCTGGCGCGTCTGCCGCCGGCGCTGTCGGTCCAGGCTGTCATTGCTGCACCTTGCGGAATTGCGGGATGGCGACCGCGCCGATGATGATCAGCCCTTGCGCGACATACTGCGCTACCGGGGTGAAGCCGAGGAAGAACATCACGCTGATCATCAGGCTAAGCAGCAGGCTGCCGGCGAGCGCGCCGCGCATGGTGCCCTGCCCGCCGAGAAAGCCAATGCCGCCAAGCACGGCAGCGGCAATGGAATTGAGCGTGAAGGCGGTGCCGATGACCGGATCGCCAGACCCCGTTTGCGCGGCGACGAACAGCCCGGCGCCGGTCGACAAGAGGCCGCTGATCGCATAGGCGGCCACACGCGCCGCGTCGACCGGCACACCGGAACGGTAAGCCCCGACCGGATTCTCGCCGGCGGCATAGAGGCTCAATCCAAGCGGCGTGGCGAGATAGAGCTTCCATAGCAGGACGATCACCACCAACAGCACGAACGCCGCTGGCGTGTCGCCGGCAAGCAGGTCGGACAGCCAAGCCGGGATGGAGCCGCCAGGCCTCGGCAGGATCAGCAGTGCGGCGCCACCGATGATGAACGAGCCGGCGAGCGTCACCACGATCGCCGGCAGGCGCAGCCTGACCACGATGAAGCCGGTCGCGGCGCCAATGCCGAGGCC
>NZ_RZSF01000049.1:0-29650 GCF_004023325.1 Mesorhizobium sp. M1A.F.Ca.ET.072.01.1.1
GTATCGGAAGTGTCTCGCACGGACGCCGGCCCCGATCCCTTCTATGCCAATCTTTCAGACCGCGTCGCCACTGATCTGCTGGCCGGCAAATATGACCGCGCCATCCTGATCTGCGGCACGGGGATCGGCGTCTGCATCTCGGCCAACAAGGTGCCGGGCATCCGCGCGGCGCTCACCCACGACACCTACTCCGCCGAGCGCGCCGCACTGTCGAACAACGCCCAGATCATCACCATGGGCGCGCGCGTGATCGGGCCTGAACTGGCAAAATCGATCGCCGATGCCTTCCTCAAGGAGACGTTCGATCCAAAGGGGCGGTCGGCCGGCAATGTCGCCGCCATCGACCAGATGGACGCCAAGTACAACGCTCGCTGACCGATACCTTCCGCTACGCGATCACATCCGAAACAACACCAGGAGAAGAACGATTCCACGCCGGCGCGAAACGCTCTATCTCTTTGTTTTCACGCAAATCCGGACGGAAAACCGCTACACACTTTTCCTGGAATTGCTCTAGTCTCATGGCCGAGGACGATGCAGGAGGTGTGAATGAGCCTGACGCAGAAGCTGATCAACGACGGCAATGCGGCGGTCGACGAAATGCTGGCCGGCATCATGGCCGCGCATCCCGAGCATCTCTGGCGTCCTGACAACGCGCCGCGTTCGGTGGTCGCCAAACACGGCCCGCGGACCGGCAAGGTGGCTTTGGTGATCGGCGGCGGCTCCGGCCACGAGCCGACCTTCGTGGGGTATGTCGGCAAGGGCTTGGCCGATGCCGCCGTGATCGGCAACGTTTTCGCCTCGCCTCCTCCGCAGCCGGCAGTCGATGCGGCGGTGGCCGCGAGCGGCGGTGCCGGAGTTCTGTTCATGTATGGCAACTATGCCGGCGACGTGATGAACTTCGACATGGCCGCCGAGCTTCTGGAGATGGAAGGCATCGAGGCGCGCACGGTGCTGACCACCGACGACATAGCATCGGCGCCACGCGACCAGCGGCAAAAGCGCCGCGGCGTGGCCGGCAACGTTTTCATCTTCAAGGCCACGGGCGCAGCCGCGGACATGATGATGCCGCTGGACGAGGTGGAACGCGTCGCCGGTCGCGCCAACGAGCGCACCTTCACGATGGGCGTTGCGCTCTCTTCCTGTTCCCTGCCGCAGACGCGGAAGCCAAGCTTCGATCTTCCCGTCGGCGAGATGGAGATCGGCATGGGCATCCATGGCGAGCCTGGCGTGCGGCGCGGGCCGTTGCGTTCGGCCAATGAGGTCGCAGACGAAATCATGGACGCGATCCTGGCGGAAATGATGGCGCCGGCCGGCGCTCGTGTCGCGGTGCTGGTCAACTCGCTTGGCGCGACGCCGCTGATGGAACTCTATATCCTGAACGCCCGGATCGCGGAACGCTTGAAGGCTGCCGGGCTAGTCATTCACAAGACGCTCGTCGGCCCCTACTGCACGTCGCTAGACATGGCTGGCGCCTCGATTACCGTCATGCATCTCGATGACGAATTGCAGCGCATGATCGACCATCCCTGCGACTGCGCCATGTTCCGGAGCTGAGCGAGATGGAGTTCACGATCGGGGATTTGAAAGCTCTTTTCTGTGCCTTCTCGGAACGGATGGCGACTGAGCGCGACAGGCTCTGCACGCTTGACGGAGTGATCGGCGACGCCGATCACGGCATTGCCATGGAACAAGGCATGAAGGCCGCGGCCGATGCGGCCCAGGCCGCCGAAGGCACGCTGCAGGACATCTTCAATGCCGCTGCCAAAGGCTTTATCAACGCAGTCGGCGCTTCCTCTGGACCACTCTACGCGACCGCCCTTCTGCGGGCCGGCAAGGCAGCAGGTCCGCGGGCATCCATGCCGAGAGCCGAGTTGCGAACCGTCATTGCGGCGATGCGCGACGGCATCGTCCAGCGTGGCAAGGCGGAACCCGGCCAGAAGACCATGCTCGACGCCTGGGCGCCGGCCGCGGATGCGGCAATCAACGGCAAGAATGTCGATGCCATAGTCGCCGCGGCGCGCCAGGGCGCAGAAGCGACACGGGACATGGTCGCAACCATCGGTCGCGCCGCGCGTCTCGGCGAGCGCTCGCTCGGACATGCGGACCCCGGCTCGGTCTCGGCCGCAATGTTGGTCGAAGAAATCTGCAGTGCGATGAAGAATGCCTAGCTGAACGCAGAGAGCGATAACTTAGGACAGCATGATCGCGGTCAAATGACACGTTTGGGATCATCAGGTGCTCGCTGGAACGACTTGGATGGGGCGCAAAGCAGACACACTTTTATGCACGCGGTTCTACGCTGCAGCGCTCGCGCTATTCGAAAGCACTTTACTTGATCCGAGATGTGGGCGCAGATCGTGTCTGCCAGATTGGAGACGGAGATTCCCAGTCGAGTAGGAGGCAGACATGGACAGGAATATTGGTCGATCTCGCGCCAATGCCGACATGAAGATCGTCAAAAAGTTAGGCTTCTGATTTTAAAGGGAAAATCGGCGCAACTTTCAAGGTTTCGACAACTATCGGCCTGAGTCGGCCGGTTTTGCATTTTGATGGCGCGCCATGGCTGGCCTCGAAAAGTACCGTCACGACTGCAGACAGGTGCATGTTTTCGGTGCAAACTCATTGGTTATAGCAGGACCGCGGGATGGTATCTGTCATCCCGACCTCCACGATCACGACAAGATACTTCCGACGCTCAAGGACCAGGAGAGGGCGAGAGACGTCATAACCAACGGTTTGGACGAAATCGTTGGCGTGACGTGCGTTGCCTGCCCGACAAGAGGTACGATGGCCCGATATCCTGGCGGCGCTGAAGAATCTTCTGACCAAGCTTTCGCCGATCAGTGGGACGCGGCAGGGCACCGGTCCAGAGCACAGCGACGAAGAACGGGATGAACAAGAATCCCCAGCGGCTCTTCCCCCCGACTTCGTCTGAATCAGCGTGCATTGTACTTGGCGTCGACCTGGTCGATGGCGGCGACATTGCCGGCCGAGCGCCCCTGCGGATCGAAGATCTCCTTGAGGAATGCATCCGCGATCGACTTTGCCAGCTCGGGCCCGATCACGCGCGCGCCCATGGTGATGATCTGGGCGTTGTTCGACAGCGCCGCCCGCTCGGCCGAATAGGTGTCGTGGGTGAGCGCCGCGCGAATGCCCGGCACCTTGTTGGCCGAGATGCAGACCCCGATGCCCGTGCCGCAGATCAGGATGGCGCGGTCATATTTGCCGGCCAGCAGATCAGTGGCGACGCGGTCTGAAAGATTGGCATAGAAGGGATCGGGGCCGGCGTCCGTGCGAGACACTTCCGATACCTCGTGCTTGTCCTTCAGATGATCGGCCAGAATCTTGGCCAGGGCTTCGCCGGCGCTGTCGCCTGCTACCGCGAGCTTCATGATGGTCTCCTTCTAGAGTTTGGCGGCGCATCTGGACAGGATGTCGAGGTAGCCCTCGACATCCCATGCGGCGCGTCCGATGAACAAACCGTCGATATGCGGGCATGCGATGAGTTCGGCGCAATTGTCGCGGTTGACCGAACCGCCATAGAGGCATGGGACGCGGCGGCCGAGCACGTCTTGGGCGGTGGCGATGATCTCCGCCTGGCGGGCGTCGGCATAGTCCGAGGTCGCCGGAATGCCGTTGATGCCGATTGCCCAGACCGGCTCGTAGGCGAGCAGGATCGGCGCCCGCTTCTGCGCAGCCGAAAGCTTCGACAAGGCGCCGCGCACCTGCCGGTCCAGCACCTCGCGGGCGCGACCGGCCTCGCGCTCGGCAAACGTCTCGCCGATGCAGATCAAGGGGGTGAGGCCATGGCGTATGGCGGCCTCGGTCTTGAGGCCCACGGTTTCGTCCGTCTCGCCGAAATGCTCGCGCCGCTCGGAATGGCCGAGCTCGACGATATCCAGATTGCAGTCCTTCAGCATCAGCGGCGAAATCTCGCCGGTCCATGCGCCTTCGTCGGCCCAATGCATGTTCTGGGCGCCGACCTTGGCGGACGTACCTTGAAGCATCGCCTTGACCTCGCGCGCCGCCGTGAAGGGCGGGATGACGAAGCGCTGGATGCGCAGATCGCCTCGCGGGTCGGCAAGCAGTCCGCTGGCGAACGCACGCGCCTCAGCGAGCGTCTTGTTCATCTTCCAGCTCGTGCCGATCCAGACGTGAGGCATCTGTGTCATGCGGTGGTCATTCCGTTTCGCTTACGAGAGCCCTGGCTGTGGACTCATCGGTGATGAGACCTTTCAACCGCGCGCTTTTGAGCACCGCTCGGACCGCCTCGACCTTTGTCGGACCACCAGCGATCGCGATGATGCGGCTATCCGCCGACCCGTCCAGATCGACGGCGAGCGTGCGAGCGGTCAAGGTCGTATCCAGCACCCGGCCGCGCGCATCGAAAAAGTGCCCGAGCATTTCGCCGACGCCGCCGACGGCAGTGATCTCGGCAATTTCGCGCGGCTCGATCATGCCCGTCGCCACAAGCTGAGCGCCCGCATCCGCCGTGCCGATGCCAACGAACTTCAGCGTCGCCCGGTTCGACATCTCGAAGATTTCCCGCACGCCACGCTGCGCCAGGAGCACTTCGCGGTCGTCCGCGGAATTGGCAAAAAACGGAACCGGCATGACGTAGGCCTGTGCGCCGGTCTTTTCGGCCAGTCGATGCATAACGTCGTGCGGATTGGCCGCATAGTTGCGCGTCAGGCCGCCGAGCAGCGAGACGAAGCGCACGCCGGCTGCCTCGAAGCGCGGCAACTGATGCACCGCGGCGGCGAGCGTGCGGCCATGACCGACACCGATGACCCTGTCCTCGCCGCGCTCCATCTCGCGACGCAGGAAACCGGCGCCCGCCACTCCCAGCGCCCGCAATGGCAGGCCATCCTCGCCCAGATCCGGCGCGACCTCGCAAAAGTCCAGCCCGAAGCGATCGCAGAGCTGGTTCTCCAGCAATGCGCATTCAACGACCTCGCCGTCGATCGAGACTTTGACCGCCCCGTCGGCTACAGCCCGGGCGATCAGCCGATGCGCCTTTACAGACGGCAGCCCGAGCCGCTTCGCCACCTCGGCCTGAGTAAGCCCGCCGGCGTAGTGCAGCCAAGCGGCACGGGTCGCGAGGGACCCTTCAGGGTCCAGTCCAGCTGGGCGTTTCGGCATCTGCGGTCCTTGATCGTGCGTTTGGGTCATTCTCAGCCGGTCAGATATTCAGGCCTTGCACGCCCGTGTCGATATGGGAAGCCCAGAAGGCTATGCTCTCGGCGATCTGCGGGATGACCTGCCGATCGTCCGGCTCCCGTTCCTTGAAACTCAGCTCCAGGCAGATCTCGTTGTCGACGGCGCCGCCTTCGGCGAAGGCCTTCAGCAGCGGCTCGGGATGAATGCGGCCCCTGGCATTGAACGCCGCGGTGAAGGGGCGATGCCCGCCCTTGTCCATGAGGCTTTGCTTGATGTGGATGATCGGCGACAGCCTCGGCACCGCGCGGGCCCAGGCATAGGGATCGTAGTCATCCGGATTGGCGCTGCTCACGTCGCCATGGTCGATGTCGGCCATCATCCACATCGGCACCGCCATTTCGGCTTTGGTCAGCCTGTCCTGCAACTTCAGGCATTCAGCGATGGTATGGCCGATCTCGCGCCCGATGCTCATCGGCTCCCAGAAAACATAACGCAACCCGGCCGCCTTGGCGTGTTCGGCCACCTCCGCCCAGCAGTCGATGGCTATCCGGATCAGGTCCTCGCGCCGGACCGGATCGTCATAATCCTTGTAGGTGAAGATGGCGAACTGGGTGCCGATGGAGACGCCGCCGAGGTCGGCGGTGATGTCGGCGAAGGTCTTGAACCAGTCGACATAGTAGCGGCGCACATCAGCGTCGGGATGGCCGAAATGGTTGAGCCGGCCATAGGGGCCGGTCATGCCGCTCGTGACGCGCACTCCGGTGCGCCGCAGGGCCGCGATCATCAGCCGGGTCAGGCGCCGGATCACCTGCGCCGGCCAGCTCGGATTGATGAACTCATGCGTCAGCTGCAAGTCGCGCAGCCTGAGATCGCGCGCGACGGTCTCTACCAGGTCGTCCGGATCGGCGAAGCGGTTGACCAGCGGATTGGTGTTCAGGGAAAGCGTCAGCGCCATCATGCAGCCTCGGCAAGACGCTCGGCGTCGAACCACCTGGCGAAAGCGTCCCGTTCCGCCTCGGTGAGGTGCAAATGGTGCTTGGTGCGCCGAAGCAGGATGTCGTCGGGGGTGCGCGCCCATTCCCTGGCGACGAGATAGCGCACCTCCGCCTCGTAGAGAAGGCCGCCGTGATGGCGGCCAAGGCCGTCGAGGCACGCCGCGTCCTTGACGAGGTCCCTGGTGCGCGCGCCGTAGAGCCGCCCATAGTGATGCACGAGATCGCGCGGCATCCACGGATAGGCTTCGCGCAGGCCGTTGGCGAAGGTCTCGTAGTCGGCATTGGGGATTTCGCCGCCGGGCAGCGGTGCGGTCTCTGTCCAGTCCTCGCCCATCCGCGGGAAAACATGCTTCAGCCGATGCATGCCGCGCTCGGCCAATTCGCGGAAAGTGGTGATCTTGCCGCCGAAAACGTTGAGCAGCGGCGCGCCGCCGGTCTCGTCGAGGTCGAAGACATAGTCGCGCGTCACCGCCGATGGGTTGCCCTGGCCGTCGTCGAACAGCGGCCGCACGCCGGAGAAGGAGTAGAGCACGTCCTGACGCCGCAGCTTCTCCTTGAAGTAGCGGTTCACCGCAGCAAGCAGGTAGTCGATCTCCGCTTCGTCGGCCCTGACGTCCTCGGCGCGGCCGTTATAGGCGATGTCGGTGGTTCCGATCAGCGCCATGTCGCCCTCATAGGGGTTGATGAAGATGACGCGTTTGTCGTGGTTCTGCACCAGGTAGGCGTTCGCGCCCTGCCAGAACTTCGGCACGATGATGTGGCTGCCTTTGACCAGGCGCACGTTGCGCGACGAGTTCGATCCCGCGATACGGCCGATGACGTCCGAAACCCAAGGGCCGGCGGCATTGACGAGGCAGCGGGCACGGAAGAGGCGCGTTTCGCCGGTCATCGCGTTTCTGATCGTCACCGTCCAGGCGCCATTCTCGCGGCGGGCGGAGACGGCGGGCGAGCGGGTGAGCACCTCGGCCCCGCGCTCGGCGGCGCTGACCGCGTTGAGCACCACCAGCCGCGCATCATCCACCCAGCAGTCGGAATATTCGAAGCCGTGCTTATATTGGTCGAGCAGAGGCGTTCCTTCCGGGTCGCGCTCAAGGTCGAGCGTGCGCGTGCCCGGCAGCTTTTTTCGACCGCCCAGATGGTCGTAGAGGAACAGGCCGAGCCGTACCAGCCAGGCCGGCCGGTCCTGCGGACTATGCGGCAGCACGAAGCGCATCGGCCAGATGATATGGGGCGCGGCCTTTAGCAGCACCTCGCGTTCGATCAACGCCTCGCGCACCAGGCGGAACTCGTAATATTCGAGATAGCGCAGGCCGCCATGCACCAGCTTGCCGGACCGGGAGGACGTGCCCTCGGCAAGGTCGTCCTTTTCGCACAGCACGACCGACAGGCCGCGACCTGCCGCGTCCCGGGCGATGCCGGCACCGTTGATGCCGCCGCCGATGACGAAGAGGTCGACCTCTTTCGGCTCATGCCCCATCCTATGCTCCCTCAGGCGTCTCGGCAGAGGCGCCGGCCGTGTTGCGGCGTTGGGCGGCCAGGGCTTCCCAGGCCGGCCCGAGGGCATGGCGTGCCGCGGTAAATGCCGGAAAAAGGCCGTCATAGACGCCGATCAGCGCCGGATCTGGCGCCTCGACGGGCCCGAGCAGCGGCGTGACCCAGTCGGCGATGCAGGCGCCCATATCGGGATAGGCGCCGATGGCGACCGCCGCCATCATTGCGCAGCCGGCAGCACCGGCCTCCTCACGCGAAGAGACGCGCACCGGCGCGTGGACCGCCGCCGACAGGATGCCGCGCAATCCCTGCGAACGGGCCGCGCCGCCCGACAGTCGCAGTTCCGACGGCAGGTTGCCCATCGCCGCGTAGCAGTCGCGCATGGCGAGTCCCAGCCCCTCGAGGACGGCACGCACCAGGCTCGGGTAGCGGTGGTTGACCGACAGGCCGACGAAGTCGGCGCGGGCGTTGGCGCTTACGAACGGCCCGCGCTCGCCGGCTTCCGAGATATAGGGATGATAGACGACCTGGCCGGGCCGGCTGTCGCCGAGCCAGCGATCGATACGGGCGACCAGATCGCGGTGACTGGCCTCCTGCCCGAATTCCTTCAGCACGTCCGCGGCAAGACCGAGAACCCAGTCAATGTTGAGCGTGGTCGCCATGTTGGTCTGGACCTGCGTCACCAGATCCGGAATCGGCAGGGTGATGACGTAGCCCGAGCCCTCCTTGTTGAGGTGCACGGCGCCTGTCGGCACGGCCCGCATGTGGACGCCGGTCGACCCGACGATCGAGCAGGCGACGTCGCCCTCGCCGCCGCAGACCCCGGCGCCGAGCGCGGCCATGACCATGTCGACATAGCCGAGACTGACGGGAGTGTCCGCTTTCAGACCTGTCTCGGCCGCCGCCGCGGCGGTAAGCGGATGGTTTGCCATCGTGCCGTCGATGATCTCGGGCAAGAGCTTGCGCCGTCGGGACAGGCCGAGCGCCTCGATAACAGTCTCGTCGTAGTGGCGGGTGCGGAAATTGCCGAAGGTGAAGCTTGATTCCGACGGGTCAGTGGCACGCACGCCGGTCAAGTTCAGATAGAGCCAGTCCTTGCAGTGCAACGCCACTTCGGCATGGTCGAGAAGCTCGGGCGCGTGGCGGTCCATGTGAGCCATCTGACTGCCCTGCTGGCAGGTGTTGAGCCCGGTTCCGGTCGCCTCGAAACGCGCGCGGTTGAGCGGGCCGGCGGCCAGGCGCTTGACGGTGGGCGCGGCACGGGCGTCGAGCCACAGCCACGCGTCGGCGACCGGCTCGTCCTGCCGGCCCACGAGCCAGGTGCCGTCGCCCTGCGCGGTCACCGCGAGCGCCGCGGCACGCGCCGCCAGGTTTTCAACCTTGTCGCCGAGCCCTCGAAGCGCCACGACGCAGTCGCGCCAGGTCTGGGCGAGCGACTGTGTCGCCGAACCGTCGGCGCCGGATGCGTACCGGTTCGGAACCGAAGCAGACGCGATCTGCCGGCCGTTCAACTCAAAGGCGACCGCCTTGATGACCGACGTACCGGAATCGATACCTATGATGAGATCAGCGCCGGCCACGGGGCTCTCCAAGTCCGATGCGACCACGCCTGGATCGGCAACAGGGCAATGTCGGTCTCCCTCCTGATTTCCCGCCTGCAGCCCGGTGGACGGGTGACGGCAAAGATACGCCGTTACGCGCTTCCGGGTAGCGGCGCCTTGCGCAATTCCATTCTAAGTTATCATGGAAATAACACAATGGATGATTTTTTTTGCAGACATCGAAAATTTTTTCAGCTAGGCTACTGTTAATCAGGAGGAACTCTACCATCGGTCCCGTGGTCTTCAGCAGGCAGGCGGGAAGCGAACAAAACAGGCTGCAGGCTTGTTCAGCGTGCAGTGCAGCACAGCACGGCAAGCGTAAATTACAGTGGCAATCAGGAGCTTACGACCGATAATTCGCTCCTCAAGCATGGCTGTGCCGTGTCTGTGAGGTGATTCATCTCGACGATCGGCAATCGAAAGTGAAAGGCCATTCCGGAAGATGGTGTTTTAGAAATCACATGGGCTGGGCCCCTCCAACAGCGCACAATCCGGACTGAAGCGGAATTCCGATTTAACATACTTGACGCGAAAGATAACACTAATATAACGTTGTAACGGTGGATGACGTCGATGCAGCGGGAGGAAAATGCCGCATTGCCGGCCAAGGGTGGAGGACAATCGATGCAAGCTAGCAATCCCGACCATGAGTATCCCAGTGCGGCGGCAGTCGTCCATCGTGCATCCTCATCGGCTCCTGCCCGCCTCGTTCCATCGCCGGCAAGGCACTGAATGATGAACGCCTTGTCGACCCCGAAGGCCCCCGCAGCACCGCGCCGCAGTATGATTATCGCGATCGGTCTCGGCGTCGTGGTCCTTGCCGCGATCGCGCTCGACACGAAGGTGGTGCGGGTCGGATCGTCCGCCGACGTCAGCCAGGAGGCGTTTTCGCCCGACCGTTTCGGCGAGAAGGAGTTCCAGCGCATCCAGGCCTTCGTCGTCGAGCACGCCGTCAATGCCGCTACCTTCGGGCCGGCGGTCATGGCCGACAAGAACGCCGCCGCCAAACAGTACGGAACCGCCTCGTCGACCGGCGCGATCATCCCGATCAGGCTGACAGCGGTGGCGGGCGAAGCGAAATCCGGCGTCTACGAACTCAAGGCCGACGGCGTGCCGGCCGACATCCATGTGCGTGTGCAGACCGGGCCGGCCATCAACGGCACCGATATTCGCGATGCGACGGGCGACATCGTCTTCGGCAAGTTCAAGAACCAGATCGAATACCAGGACGCCGGCTCGGGCATCAACCGGGCCATGAAGAAGGCGACCCTCGACGGTATCGACACCGCGAGCCTCTCCGGCAAGACGCTGGAGATCTTCGGCGTTTTCCGCCTCATCAACCCGAAGAACTGGCTGATCACGCCGGTGAAGGTCACCGTCAAATGAGCGGCGCCGCGACCTCCCGGCCGGCCGGCGAAGTGGTTCTGGCGGCGCGCAACATCGCCAAGTCCTACAACGGCGTGAAGGCGCTGAAAGGCGTCAATTTCGACATCCACCGCGGCCAGGTGACGACGCTGTTCGGCGAGAATGGCGCCGGCAAGTCGACGCTGATGAAGATCCTCTCCGGCGTGGTGCAGCCGACCTCTGGCGAGATCGTTCTCGATGGCCGGCCCATCGTGTTTTCCTCCTCCACTGACGCGCGCAACCACGGCATCTCGATCATTCATCAGGAGCTCAGCCTCGCGCCCAATCTGTCGGTTCGCGACAACATCTTCATGGGGCGCGAGATCACCGGCCCGACCGGCGTCGACTACGCTGAGGAGGAACGCCAGGTCCGCAGGCTGCTGGCGGAGCTCGAGGAGGACATTGACCCGCTCACTCCTGTCGAGGAACTGCGACTAGGACAGCAGCAGATCGTCGAGATCGCCCGAGCGCTTTCGGTCGACAGCCGTATCCTCATCATGGACGAGCCGACATCGGCGCTTTCGGCCACCGAGGTCGAGGTTCTTTTCAGCGTGATCCGCGACCTTACCGCCAAAGGCGTGTCGATCGTCTACATCTCGCACCATCTGGAGGAGGCCCTGCAGATCACCGATCATGCGGTGGTGCTGCGGGACGGCAACATGACTGCCTACGCGCCACGCGCGGATATCGATCTTGAATGGATCGTGCGCAACATGGTCGGTGAGAACTATGATCTGGGCAGTCCGCCGACCGGTCATGATTTCGGTCCGGTCATGCTCTCGGTCCGCGACCTGACCGTGCCGGATCCGGCCGGCGGCGGCTACAATGTCGTCGACCGCATGTCGCTCGACGTCAGGGCCGGCGAGATCGTCTGCATCTATGGCCTGATGGGGGCCGGCAGGACGGAACTGCTCGAAACCGTCGCCGGCAAGCTGAGCGCGACGTCCGGCGAGATCGTGCTCGAGGGCATGGAGATATCCCACCTCCCCATCGGCGAGCGCATCGCCCGCGGCCTTGCGCTCGTGCCAGAGGATCGCCAGCGCTACGGGCTCGTCCAGACGATGTCGGTCGGACAGAATCTGTCGCTCGCCTCGATCATGGAATTCACGCGCGGCGTCTTCACCTCGATCAAGCTCGAACGGGCGCTGATCCAGAAATCGATCAGGGACGTGACAGTCAAGACCGATGGACCGGACGTGCCGATCGGGTCGCTGTCCGGTGGCAACCAGCAGAAGGTGGTGATCGGCAAGATGCTCGCCACCGATCCCAAGGTCATCCTGCTGGATGAACCCAGCCGCGGCATCGACATCGGCGCCAAGGCCGAGGTGTTCCGTATTCTGGCTCATCACGCGGCGGCCGGGCAGACCGTCGTCTTCACGACATCGGAAGTCAACGAGTGCCTGTCGATCGCCCACCGGATCATCATCATGCGGCGCGGCCGGATCTCGGCCGAGTTCACCTCGGACATCACCAAGGAAAAGATCATGGCCGCCTCGGGCGAGGCGGTGGCGGCCTGAGCGGAACCGGAAACGAACAATGACGCAAACCAGCGCCAACCGAATGTCTTCCCAGGTCTCGCCCGTCAAGGGAACACGCAACCCGATCCAGCTCTTGCTGAAGGGCCGCGCCTTTTTCGCGCTGATCGCCATCGTCGTCGTCTTTTCGTTTCTGTCGCCGAACTACCTCACCGTCTCCAATCTGCTGATCATGTCCTCGCACGTGGCGATCTACGGCATACTCGCGATCGGCATGCTGCTGGTCATACTCAGTGGCGGCATCGACCTTTCAGTCGGCTCGATCCTGGCTCTGTGCGGCGTCGTCGCGGGCGCACTCATGCAGGGCGTGGAGTTGAAACCGCTCGGTGTGATCCTGTTTCCGCCGGTATGGGCCGTGGTCGTGCTGACCTGCACGCTCGGCGCCGCGCTCGGCGCGCTCAACGGCATTCTCATCGCCTGGTTCAAGGTGCCCGCCTTCGTCACCACGCTGGGCGTCATGTACATGGCGCGCGGCATCGCGCTGCTGATGACCAACGGCCTCACCTACAATAATCTCGCCGGCCGGCCGGAGCTCGGCAACACCGGCTTCGACTGGCTGGGCTTCAACCGGCTCTTCGGGGTGCCGATCAGCGTGTTGGCCCTGGCGGCCCTCGCCGTGCTGACCGGGCTGATGCTCAGTCGCTCTTCCTTCGGCCGTTGGCTCTATGCCGCGGGCGGCAACGAGAACGCGGCCGACCTGTCGGGCGTGCCGGTCAAGCGGGTCAAGATCACGGTCTATACTCTCTCCGGTATTCTGTCGGCCATCGCCGGCCTGGTGCTCTCTTCGCAGTTGACGTCGGCAGGACCAACCGCCGGCACGACCTACGAGCTGACTGCGATCGCGGCCGTGGTCATCGGTGGCGCCGCGCTGACCGGCGGCCGCGGTACCGTGCGCGGCACCATGCTCGGCGCCTTCGTCATCGGCTTTCTTTCGGACGGCCTCGTCATCATCGGCGTGTCTTCCTACTGGCAGACCGTCTTCACTGGCGCCGTCATCGTGCTCGCCGTGCTCATGAACACCATTCAATACGGGGCCCGCGGCTTCCGACAGTGACGCCGCGCCTCGCCGAAAGCTTCTCCGGACGCAAGGAGATCGACCGGAAAAGAAGGCCGAGAAAATCGGCAACTGCAATCCGCAACCGCAATCTGTAAGAGGGAGTGAGAGAAATGATCAACAAAGCCAGAAGGATGCTTATGGTCGCCGCCGCCACGCTGCCGTTGATGGCTAGCCATGCCTGGGCGGCGGGTCTGATCAGTATTATAGTGACCGATCCGGCCAATCCCTATTGGCTCACCGAGGGCCAGGTCGCCAAGGCCACGGCCGAGAGCCTCGGCTACACCGCCAATGTCAGCGCCCACAAGGGCGACACCAACACCGAAAGCACAATGATCGACACTGCCATCACCAACAAGTCGGTGGCGATCATTCTCGACCCGGCCAATGCCGACGGTTCGATCGGTGCGGTCAAGAAGGCGATTGCCGCCAACATCCCGGTCTTCCTGGTCAACGCCGAGATCAACCAGGATGGTCTCGCCAAGGCGCAGCTCGTCTCCAACAACGCCCAGGGGGCCGCGATCGGTGCGCAGCAGTGGGTCGAGGCGATCGGCGACAAGGGCAACTATGTCGAACTGTTCGGCAACCCGGCCGACAACAACGCGGCGACGCGCTCGAACGGCTACGAGACCGTGCTTACCCAGTATCCGGACCTCAAGAAGGTCGGCAAGGAAGTGGCCAACTGGGACCGCACGCAAGGCTACCAGAAAATGCAGTCGCTGCTGCAGGCCCACCCCGACATCGTGGGTGTCATTTCCGGCAACGACGAGATGGCCCTCGGCGCCATCGCGGCGCTGAAGGAAGCCGGCAAGCTCTCCCAGGTGAAGGTCGGCGGCTTCGACGGCTCGCCGGACGCGGTCGCTGCCGTCAAGGCCGGCGAAATGCAGTATACGGTGCTGCAGCCTGTCGCGGTCTTCTCGGCCGAAGCGGTGAAGCAGGCCGACAAGTTCATCAAGACCGGCTCGACAGGTGCTGCCTCCGAGAAGCAGCTCTTCGACTGCGCCCTGATCACCAAGGACAATGTCGACAAATACACCGGGCCGTTCACGCTCTCCCAGTGAACTGTCGGATCGGGGCGCGCAGCGCAGCGCGCCCCTTTTCCTGCCGCGCAAAAGCATGCGATGCGCAAAACCCTGCTCGCCCATAAGGAGCCTGCTTGCCATCGGCGCCAGATATGCGAATGGCATCGGCAGGAGAGGCTTGGATGACAGATCGCGAGATTCGGCCCGAGCAGGCGTTGAAGGCCCTTGCGGGGGATCAGGTGCCCGCCGACAGCCGCCACGCGCGCCAGCTGGCGCGCCGCCGGATGATTGCAGAGGCGGTCATGGCCGAGGGCACAATGCGCATCGAGGACCTCACCGAGCGTTTCGGCATCAGCCTGATGACCGCGCATCGCGACTTGGACGAACTGGTCGAGAAGGGTCTGTTGCGCAAGACGCGTGGCATCGTCTCGGCCGCCCCGACCAGCCTCATCGAATCGAGCGACGTCTACCGCTCCTCGCGCCAGGGAGCCGAGAAGCGCGCGATCGCGGAGGCGGCGGCGGCCTTCCTGGAACCCGGCCAGGCGGTCTTCTTCGACGATTCCACCACCGTCCTGCAGCTCGTGCCGCATCTTGCGGCGCGCGTGCCGCTGACGGCGATCACCAATTCGATCACCCTGATGAACGAGCTCAAGAACACGCGCGACCTGACGCTGCTCGGGCTTGGCGGCCAGTTCTACAACTGGTGCAATGCCTTCATGGGGCCAGTCACGGTGACGGAGATCCGGCGGCTGAGGGCCGATCGCGTCTTCATGTCGATGTCGGCCATCACCGACCGCATGGTGTTCCACCAGTCGCCGGAAATGGTCGAGACCAAGCGCGCCATGTTCGACAGCGCGGCCATGCGCATCCTGCTTGCCGATCACACCAAGTTCGAGCGCCGGGCGCTGCACGCCATGTGCGCGCTGAACGAGTTCGACGTCATCGTCGTCGACGACGGAACGCCGCCCCGCCAAGTCGAGGAGATGAAGGCAGCGGGCATGACCGTCGTCGTCGCGGCCGTGCGCCAAGAAAATGTTACAGCCGGCTGATTGTAACATCAGTTGATGTTAACTTAACATAGTGCTATGCGAAAACCTCAGGAGATGCACGCGATGTGCATGGCGAGGAGCGCATGCCCTGTCTGCTGGGGATCGATAGCGGCCTGACGGTCACCAAGGCGGTGGTTTTCGACGAGGCCGGCACGCCGCTGGCCCTGGCCCGACGTCGGGTGCCGCAGATCATCTCCGGCCCGCGTCATGTCGAGCGCGACATGAACGAGCTGTGGCGCGCCGCCGCCGAAGCGATCGCGGAAGGCGGTCTCCGGCTGCGGCAGACCGCCCATGGACATCGCCGCCGTCGCCGCCACCGCCCATGGCGACGGGCTCTATATGCTCGACCGTGACCGCCAACCGCTTGGACACGGCATTCTGTCGCTTGACAGCCGGGCCGGAGAAATTGCCGCCCGGTGGCAAACCGACGGGACGGCCGGCAAGGCACTGTCGCGGACCGGCCAGACGCCGCACGCCTCGGCGCCGTCTTCGCTGCTGGCCTGGGTGCGCGAGCGGCACCCGCAGCGCTTTGCCTACATCGGCCACGTGCTCGCCTGCAAAGACTGGCTGCGCTTCTGCCTGACGGACAGCCTAGGCACCGATCTTACCGAAGCAAGCACCTCCTTCACGGCGGTCGACAGCCAAGCTTACGCGCCGGACATCCTCTCGATCTTCGGTCTCGAGGCGCTCGCCGATGCACTGCCGTCGGTCGCGCGGCCGGACGAGCATATCGGCGCCATCAGTGCGCAAGCGGCCCGGTACACCGGACTCATTTCCGGCACGCCGGTCGTGGCCGGCTTGCACGACGTGACCGCCTCGGCGCTGGGCATCGGCGGCTATGGCGAAGGCGTGGTTGCCATCGTTGCCGGCACCTATTCGATCAATGAGACGGTCTCCACCGCGCCGCGCGTTGACGCCCGCTGGTTCTGCCGCAACGGCTTGAAGCCCGGCGAATGGAACAACATGTCGATCTCGCCGGCATCGGCAGCAAACTACGACTGGTTCCTCGACACGCTGTGCGGTTCCGAGCGGGCGGCTGCGGAAACCGGCGGACGCTCGATCCACGCCGTCGTCGGCCCGGAAATCGAGGCGGCATTGGCGCGCCCCTCGACGCTGCTCTTCCATCCCTATCTGTTCGGCTCGCCGCATGGCCCGGCCGCGAGCGCCGGCTTCCTTGGACTGCGCGCCTGGCATGACCGCGGCGACATGCTGCGCGCGGTGATCGAAGGCATAGCCTTCAACCATCGCGTCCACGTCGATGCGCTGCGCGAAGGTTTTGCGCCGCGCGAGGCGCGGCTGACCGGCGGCATTTCCCGCAACCCGACCTTTGCTCAGATCTTCGCCGACGTGCTCGCCATGCCGCTCACGGTGACCGAAACGGAGGAAGCCGCCGCATGGGGCGCCGCGCTCTGCGCCGGCGCCGGCGTCGGCCTATTCGCCTCGCCGCGGCACGATCCGCGCGACCTCGCAGCACTTGGCCGCACCTATCGGCCCGACCCCGAGCGCAGCGCCGCCATGGACAAGCGCTACCGGCTGCACTGCGACATCGCCGACCGCCTCGCCGAGGCCTGGCCATCGATCGAATCGCTCGCGGAAGGGGGAGAGCGATGAACGCGGACAATCGCCGGCAGGACATTGCCGACTATGTCATTCAGCATGGCGAGGCACGCATCGACGAGCTCGTGACGGCGTTCGGCGTCTCGCGCATGACCATCCATCGCCACGTCGACGAGCTGGCGCGCCAGGGTGTGTTGCGCAAGCTGCACGGCGCGGTCAGCGCGCAACCGTCCGGCGTCTACGAAAGCCTCTTCCGTTTCCGCGAGACGCATGCGGCGGCGGCCAAACGGGCGCTTGCCCAAGCGGCTCTGGCCGAGATCGAGCCCGGGCAGGTCGTGCTGCTCGACGATTCGACCACCGCCAACGCGCTCGGCCCGCTCCTGGCCCAGATTGCGCCACTGACCGTCGTCACCAACAGCCTGTCGCTGGCGGAGCAACTGGTGGGGAAGGACGAGCTGAAGCTGATCCTGCTCGGCGGCGAATACCATCCGACCTACAACGCCTTCATCGGCCACATCTGCGAGGATGCGCTGCAGAAGATCAGGGTCAATCTGCTCATCTGCTCGGCCTCGGCGATCGACAAGACCGCAACGCTGATCCAGGATCCGCAGGTCGTGCGCGTGAAGCAGGCCATGGCGGCCGCGGCCTCGCGCAGCGTGCTGCTCATCGATTCCTCCAAGTTCGGCAAGGTGGCGCTGCACCTGTTTGCGGACCTCACCGATTTCGATCTGGTGCTCAGTGACGACGGCCTTCCCGACGAGATCGCCGGCAGGATGAAGGCGGCCGGGGTCAATCTCAAGATCGTGCCGGTGCAATGACCGGGACGACTCTCGATGTCGATGTCCTCATCATCGGCGCCGGCATCAACGGCGCCGGCCTGTTTCGCGACCTGTGCGAACAGGGCCTGCGGGTCGCGGTCGTTGACAAGGCGGATTTCGGTTCCGGCACAAGCGCCGCGCCGTCCCGACTGATCCATGGCGGCATCAAATATCTCGAAACGGGTGAGCTGGGCCTCGTCGCGCAATCGACGCTGGAGCGCAACCTGCTGCTGCGCAATGCCCCGCATGCCGTGCGGCCGCTACCGACCGTCATCCCGATCTTTTCCTGGCTGACGGGCATCGGGGCGGCGCTACGCACCCTTTTCGGCAGCACGACCGCTCCGCGCGGCCGCGGCGCTCTGCTGATCAAGATCGGCCTTGCCATGTATGACTTCTACGGCGCCCGCCGCCGCGTCATGCCCCGGCACAGCATATGGTCGAAAGCACGGGCGCTGAGAGAGATACCGCCTTTGACACCAAGCATCGTGGCGGCCGGCACCTATTATGACGCCGCCGTGCGTCATCCCGAGCGGCTGGTGCTTGAACTTCTTCAGGACGGCGTCAAGGCGAGCCCTGAATCGGAAGCTCTCAACTATGTCCAATTGCTGGGCAGCGACGGCAGCGTCGTGCGCTTCGCCCTGCCCGACAGCCGCGAGCTCGGTTTCCGGCCGCGGATCGTCGTCAACGCGGCGGGACCGTGGATCGACCATGTCAACACAGCGCTCGGCGCGCCGTCACGGCTGATCGGCGGCACCAAGGGCTCGCACATCGTCCTCGACCATCCCGACCTGTTGCGGGCGCTGAACGGCCGCATGATCTATTTCGAAGCCAATGACGGCCGCATATGCCTGGTGTTCGATTATCTCGGCCGGGCGCTGGTCGGCTCGACCGACATCCACGCCGCCGACCCCGAAACCGTGCGCTGCGAGGATGACGAGATCGACTATTTCCTGGCGAGCCTGCGCGAACTCCTGCCCGGTCTTGCCTTCGGCCGCGAGCAGATCGTCTATGCCTATTCCGGCATCCGTCCACTGCCGGCGTCGGACGGCACGGCGCCGGGCCTGATCAGCCGCGATCACTCGGCACCCGTCATGGAGATCGAGGGCAACCGGCACTGGCCGATCGTCTCACTGGTGGGCGGGAAGTGGACAACCTTCCGTGGTTTCGCCGAAGAGGTAGCCGACATGGTTTTGTCCAGGCTCGGTCAGCCAAGGCGGGTAAGCACGCAAGGCCTCCCTATCGGCGGCGGCCGCGATTTTCCGGCCGATGCGGCTGCGCATGCCCGCTGGATCTCCGCTGTCACTGCTGAGACGGGCACATCGGCCGCCCGCGCCGAAGTCCTGCTCGACCGCTATGGCACGACGGCCCGTCCCATTCTGGCGCGCGAAGCCGAACGACAGGCGGAGCCGCTTGCCGGCGCATTCGAATATACGCTGGCGGAAATTGATTGGCTGGCGCGCAACGAAAATGTCGTCCACCTGGCGGACATTGTCATGCGGCGCACCGCGCTGGCGGTCACGGGCCGGCTCAGCCGCAGCAACCTTGAACAAATCGCCGACACCGTAGCGGCCGCTCTGGCGTGGAACGCCGGGCGGCGCGAGCAGGAGCTCGAAGCGACTTCAAAGGATCTCGCGGAGCGGCACCGATTTTGTTTTGAATAACCAGGGTCCGTTGCCAGTCGATGTCGAAGGCATTGTCGGGCATGACAGGCCACAGCCGTGAATGTCCAGCGAAGCATTAAAGCGCCTTATGCACCACTGGCCGTTGTGCTCGCGCCTTTTGCGCTCACTCTGCCTGCCGGCTCCCGCCGAAAACGCGAGAGCGTCACTTTGTTCGTTCGCTTGTTGTTTTCAGGAAGCGGACCACCCTGCGTAACGGCCGAGATGAGGCGCTGGCATCTGGTCGCGAGACCCGCCTCTGCCTGCGATCATCGCGGCTATCTGAGGACGATCCCCGCCAAGTTGTGGAAGTCTTCAAAACGGCCGGGGAAATTGCGTGCCAGAAATCGCACCACCTTGGAATTATCCATGAGCCGGTCAAAATAGCGGCTGGCGGCGACGAGTTCCAGGCTCGCTGGTCCACGCCGGTCCAGCGCATTTAGGAATGCGCGGCTAAGCCTGGCCAACTCGGACTCCATTTCTGCCCTCCGGTCTTCGGAAAGACTGGCGATCTCATCTTGCGGACGGATATCTTTAATTAGGAGCGACGGTGGCGTGAGAGCGACGAGCATCTTCACGTAGTTGAGGCTGACCGGCCCCCTGGCAATCATCAAGCGTGCAATCTCTATTTGCCTGACCGGAAGCACCAGCCGCAGCAATGCGAAAAGCCCTGCCGGCCCGATGCAGTCCCTCAGCAGACCGAGGACCTCCGGGCAGATCTCGCCGGTCGACCTCGGACTGGCCTCCGCGGAGGTGGGATGCGTTGAGGTCTGTGCGGGCGGCGAGCCGCTGATTCTCCGCGCCAATGTATTTGGCATCGTAGCAAGGCCTTCGGATAACAACAGCGCGCGGAACTGCCTGTCGCCTGTTATCAGGCGAACCGCCACCGTGATCCTGTCCAAGCGCTCGTCGAGCTCTTCCACCTCTTCGATGAAAACACGCTTGCGTTTGCACTCGGCGTCGTAAAGCCTGAGCAGCTCGGGAGTGGAACGGCGCATCTTGGGGCGTAGCCGATCAGAGGCCAAGGCCCCTGCATGTCGGCGGTCGCTGTTGAGAAGTACCTGGTAGGCAGCTTCTCGGCTAAGCCGCTTTGACCTCATGTTGCGCTCTCGATCGCTGCCCGCTCCGCCAACGCGACCAGCGGCATCAATGTGGGAAATACATAGGCATCCAGCCGCGCTCCGTTGTTGGCATGCAGATCACGTTTGCCGGCGATCTCACGCGCGGGAGCAATCAGGTAGTCTCGAATGGTGAGGTCGCCGGGATTCATCCGGATCAGGACAAAGATATCCGGCAGCGGCTGCCGATCAGCCTTTGAAAGCCATCGGGGATAACCGAAGTGGGAAACCCTGCAGCGTCCTATTGCGATCGCCACACTTATCTCCTCGTTGATCCGCAGGAGGCCTGTCTCCGCCTCATGGGCCGCAAGCGCGCCTCGCTTTTCAACTGCGGCCAAAAAATCCTGAATCACCTGAAGCTTCACCGTGTCCAGTCGTCGATTCACATGAATGTAGCGGCAATTCTTGGGCGCCTCGTATCCGATTAGTTCATAGGCCTTGACGAGGGTTCCAAAACGCCACGCGTATCGTTGGGCCGGCGGGCAATCGGGCGCGTCGTCGATGATGAAGGTGGATAGCGCACCGCGGCGTGCCAGCAGCGCCTTTAAGGCATCCAACATCTCCTGATCGGACATATGGCCATGGATGATCTTGAGCAAAGTCTGCGCGCGTCTGAATAGCTTGCGGTTTACGATCGGCTCTAGGACGTTTTCCACACGAAGCCATTGTTCGGGAGGATTGTGGAACCGATGGCTTTTGAGCCTGGTCGAGCCCCTATTCCAAACGCTGTTGCCAATGTAGTTCTCGTTGGTCAGCAGAGAGTGGACAGATTCCCGCGTCCACGGGCGCCCCAGGTCGGTCAGCACGCCACGCCTGTTGAGCGTTCTGGCGATCTCCAGCTGTGACTTTCGGGTTTTGACAAAGTGGTTGAAAATCCATCTCACCGTCGCGACCTCGTCGGGCGGCCCGTGGACCAGAACGATGCGATCCGTTTGCAGGTTCTTGTACTGGTAGGACGAGAGGATGCCTTTGGGACGCCCATTTTGATCGACGAGCAGGCGGCGCAGGCCAAATCCAGCCTTGCCGCCCTGTCGAAAACCCATCCGGATTAGCCTCGCCTGGCCAATGAAGACTTTCTGCGACAGCATTCTGCTGTGCTCCGCAGCCATGCTGCGCTTGATCGCCTTGAGCACATCAGATCCGATGCTGCCGTCGTTGGCGAACTGTTCGGCGCAAAATTCGATCCGCACGCCAGCCATCTGGCATCGGTACTCGTATGCGGCGCTCTCATCGATATTCTGGAAGCGTCCCCATCGGCTGACATCGTACACCACGACGGTGTCGAAATCGGCACTCCCGCTTTCGACATCGGCAAGCAGTTGCTGAAGGCCAGGGCGGCCTTCGAGGTTAAGACCACTGCGACCCGCGTCCTCGTAGGTGGCGACGATGTCGTAGCCCATGATCTCCGCATAGTCGCGGATGGCATCCCTCTGGTTTTCGATCGAGTAAGTCTGGTATTCCGTCGACATGCGCAGATATTGGGCAGCGCGAACCCTGCGCCTCCCTGCAGGAGTGTCACGGGCCGCTCTAACCTTGCCCATTGTCTTTCGCCGTCGTGTTAGTTTGGTGATCTAGGGCCGACGGCTTTTTCGTGAATACGGCATTGGTGCAGTTGAAGATTCAGTGACCGCCGCTGTTTTCCGTCGCCGAGCCAACTTTCCTGTTTGGCAACCATGGCCTTCAACCGCCGGGAAACCTTGACTCATTTCGTGAGCAGGCTCCGCCGCCGTTCCGCCGCAATGCGAGCCCACTTCGGCCAGGTACGCCCCTGTTTTAGTTGGTCTTTGGGGCTTTGAAGGAGTTCTGGAGATGATCAAGAAGGTTTTCGTGGCCGTGCTGATGACCGCGGCACTTGCCGGATGCGAGACCCAAACCGAGGGTCAGCAGCGAGCAACCACCGGCGCGCTGATCGGCGGCGCCGGCGGCGCGCTGGTCGGCCAGGCGATCGGCGGCAACACCAAGTCGACCGTCATTGGTGCGGCAAGCGGCGCGCTGCTCGGCGCCGTCGTCGGCAGCGCCACCACCCCGCAGCGCCGCGGCGAGCAGCTCTGCCGCTATCAGGACCGCTACGGCCGCATCTACACCGCGCCGTGCGACGATCGGTATTACCGCGGCGATTATTGATATCGCCCGATCGGCTGATCTCCTTACCTGGGGAGATCAGCCGGCAGGGCGCCGGTCCCCGTTGGGAGAGTCTCCCTTCCAGGAAGCAGGCCCACCCGAAAAGCGCAATGCAGCCCTGACTGTTCGTAGTTCAAGGTAACGCCGCCGCCCTCATACTCGAATATCCTGTGCAGCAGCTCCGTGCCGAACCCACGCTTGCCACGAGCGACGGGCGGGCCACCTTTCTCATGCCAATCCAGTTCAAGGACCCGGCTCGTCTCACCTTCCTCGACCTTCCATGAAATCGAGATCGATCCTGTCGAATTCGACAGTGCTCCATATTTGATGGCGTTCGTCGTGAGCTCATGAAGGGCAAGCGCGAAGGAGAGCGCTATATTGGGAGGCAGCCAGACCCGCTCGCCGCTGAGATCGAACCGGGCAAGCGGCGCGTGGGGCTCGATGGAGGCGGCAATGAGGATTTGGAGATCGGCGCCGCTCCAGTTCTCCCGAGTAAGGAGATCGTGCGCCTTGGCCAGTGAGATCAGCCGGCTGGAAAGTGCCGCTCCCGCCTGGGCAAGGCTGGTAGCGGTGCGTATGGTCTGCCCCGCTATCGCCTGAACCACAGCCAACGTGTTCTTGACCCGATGGTTCAGCTCCTTGACCAGCAGTTGACGCTGCTCCTCGCCGCGCTTGCGTTCGGAGATATCAAGGCTGATCTGCACCGCGCCTATGATTGAGCCTTCCGCGCTGCGGATGGGCCGCGCGCTGGAAAGCAGGTACCGTTGCTCCCCCGAGGGCAGCGTGTAGGCGAATTCTTCGCTGTGGGTTTCCTCGCCGCGCATCGCCCTGCTCAGCGGGCGATCCTCCCGGCTGACCGGTTGGCCGTTCTTGTAGGCCAGCGTATCGATCACCAGGTCGGGCGTCCCAAAGGATCTCCGGGACTCCGTCGACAGGCCCATCAGTTCCGCCGCGAACCGGTTGCGGATCACCTGTCGCGCTTGCGGATCATAGGTGAACCAGACCGCCACCGGCGCCGTATCCAGAACGGTTTCCAACTCGCGCGTGCGTTCCGCGATTGCGCGCCCGGCTTTGATCATAGCCTGGGCAACCGAGTCGAACTCGGCGACTGTCGTCGACAGGGGTTCGACCTCGCTTCCAGAGCCGAGCGCATCGGCACGCGCGGCGAGGTCGACTGTGGCCTTTGTGAACCTTGTCCCGACCACGTAGCCGAGAGCCAGCGAAACAAGCAGCGCTGTGAGGCCTGTTGCGCCAATCTGGGCGAGCGACCACCAGAGAGGCGCCTGAACATCAGAGAGCGGAACATTGGCGGTGTAGAACCAGTCCGAATAGGGCGATCGGTAATATCCGGCCAGCAGCGTGGTGCCTTCGAAATTGCGAGATCGGAACGTACCGGAGCGACCGACGACCTTTGCTAAATATTCCGGCAAACCGGGCTTGCCGGTCACCTCACCATGCAACTTGGACCTTGCAACGTAGTTGCCCTCACGATCACCGACAGCGACCGTCCACCCTGCTGGTACCGCGGGCAGCATAGCAAGGCGAATGCGTTCCGTCGGGACCGACATCGAAAGCAGCAACGCCTGGCCTTTCGAGCCCGACACTTGTCTGGTGACCGCGATCCGGTATGCGTTCGATCCCGGCGCGGCGAACACGTTGCTGACCAGCACGCCAGCAAGATCCAGGTGCTCGCGCTCCTCGGGCGTCAGCGGTTCGGCCGAAGGCTCGGAGCCCTTGGCGGATTCAGTGCTTGCCAAGGCGCGGCCACCGAGATCACGCAGCGTGATTACCTGATCCGTACCCTGGACGAGGCGGCTCGCCTCGGTGCCGAAAGCCTGCAGATCATCATCGGCGAGAGCAGGCGCCTTGGAAAGCCCTTCCAGAAGGGTCTTGAGATTGACGATTTCGCCATCAACGACCAGCGACACCTGACGAGCAATCCAAAGCGCCTCCTGCTCGATACGAGACTGCTCATGCAGGGCGTAGGCAACGAACAGATAGGCAGCAAACAGCCAGACCGGCAACACGGCGGCCGCGATTAGTCCAAGCAGATGGGCTCGTGCCGATCGACGAGGCAAACTCGCGTCCCCTGTCTGTCCCAACGTTGCAACCATACCCCCAAGCTGACGAACGACAAGTGTGGACTAGCTCCCGCGCAGATATCGCAACCAGGCGCTGGCACCTCAGCGTCAGCCCGCGATGAAGGGAAGCGCTGCGTTCGCTCGCGTCATTCTTTTGTACTCTTTGCGATGTAGCACCATTTGCGGCGGGCTAAGGAGGAGGTCGAAATGACGACGAGCCTTGCCGGCGCGCTGAAGGACCGTGGCAAACGCGCGGTGAAACGGCTGATCGGGTATGATTCCCGCAACTGGCTGCGCATTCGCCAGATCGAGGCTTTCACGGCCTTCCTCGAAGCGGCCAACCGCAAATCCCGCGACGTCATCGAAATCTCACCCGGCTGGAACCGCTACTGGCGGGCGATGTGCCCGAACTACCGCTCGGTCGATTTCCCCGAGTTCGACATCTGCCGCGACCGCACCGACGAGCAATTTTCGATTGTCATTGCCGACCAGGTGCTCGAGCACGTTCAGCGGCCGCTCGCGGCCGCCGCCAACATCCATGCAATGACGAAACAAGGCGGGTGGGCAATGGTGGCGACACCCTTCCTGTTCAGGGTGCACGCGCGACCGCACGACTACAACCGCTGGACGCCGGCGGGATTGAAGCAGGTCATGATCGAGGGCGGCTTCGCGGAAAATGACGTGCAGGTGTTCGGCTGGGGCAACAAGGCCTGCGCGAGGGCGCACATCGGCGGGCCGGTGCGGGCCTACGGCCTGTGGCGGGATCTCAGCAACGACGAGGAGTACCCGATAATGGTGTGGGCCTTTGCGAAGAAAGCATGAGCAGATCGCGGCTCAGGAGCTGGCTGCCATGCGATCGCCGCTGGAAATCAAATCTTCATCTTAACCAGGCATGCTAGCGCGCTCTTAGCGGCCCACTGGGTCAGACGAGTTCGACGAGGAAGCATCTAGAGCTTAGCGGCCGTGTCAGATCCGATGATGACAGCCCTGCCCTCGCCGCCGAAGTCGACCGGCTTCTGGCGCGCCGCACGCGCGACATCCGCCTAAAAGGCGAGATAAGAAACCTCTTTCGAGCACGTGTCTGGCCGCAAACGGCGAAAATCATTCGCGCCTGGATGACCTGGGTGGCCTTGCTTGACGTGCTGACCCTGGCGCTCAACATGCTGATGCTGCCAAGGTCTGTCGCGCACTCCATGCTCCTGCCGGGGGCGATCATCCCGCCAGTGGCAGTAGCCGTTGTTTTCGCGTGGCGAAAACCGCAGGCGGCCTGGCTGCAAGGAACCTCCCTGATTGCGGGCATGTTCCTCATCCTGCTGTCCGTCGCGTTGGTCGGCGTAAGCGCTGGTGGCGAGTTCTATGAACGGCAATTGAATGTCATGCTGTTCGTTGCCATTACCGCCATCATCATCTTCGGTATCCCGCTGGCCTGGACCGTGGCCAACGCCGGGCTGGCTCTTGGGCTTTATCTCGTGTTTCAGCTGCAGAACCCCGCCATCGGCTTGGGGAGCGCCGTGGCTGCGACGCTGTTCTTCGCCAGTGGTATCTTCGCAACCGTCGCCGCGCGACGCATCATGACAATTCTGGCTCAGAAGACTTTCCTGTTTGAGCTTCGCGATCGGCGCCGGGTTGCCGAACTGGCCAAAGCGAACCAGCGGTTGGAAATGCTGGCTAGGACCGATCCGCTCACCGGCATCGCCAACCGGCGCTGGATGACGGAAACGCTCGGCCGCATCTGGGGAAGCGACAAACTCTGCCTGGACGGTGCCGCAATGCTCATGTGCGACATCGACCACTTCAAGAAGCTCAACGATCACCTCGGCCATGCCGAAGGCGACCGCTGTCTGGTCGAGGTCGCCAGGATTATCCAGGAAAACGTCAGGCGCGATCACGATCTCCTGGCCCGCTACGGCGGCGAAGAGTTCCTCGTGCTTTTGCCTGGGGTGACCAAGGAAGAGGCGACATCGGTGGCCGAACGCATTCGAAAGAGCATTGAGGCCGCAGCCATTCCCAACCCAGGCTCGCGCGTTCGCCGCGTTACCCTCAGCATTGGAGTAGCGGTTCAGAGCGCGGACCAGGCCGTCTCACCGGAGCAGCTACAGCGTCTCGCCGACGCAGCGCTCTATCTGGCCAAGCAAGCGGGCCGTAACCAGGTGCAACTCCACACGCCGGAGTCAACCGGGCACCAGACCATTCGGGTCGCACGCTAATTGGCTGCCGCAATGCTCGCCCAACCGCCGTGGGCGGTGGTGCAATTTCATCTGGCCGGCTTTGTATGCGCTGCTGCTGTAAGTGAGAGGAGCTTCCTGGATTGCTCGATCCGCCTGGCACTCTTGGTAACAAGGGGCGCGCGTCTGGTCGACCGACTCTCGGTTGCGCATGTTGTGGCGGACTGCGTTCAGGAAACGCGGAGTATTGCTGCCGTCCTTTGTCTCCATTTATCGGATTCCCGTCATCATTCGGGTGGCATCATCCGAACAAGATCGAACGGACTGCCGCCTGTTGCATCGTGAGCGGCTAGAGGCAGGTTCGCATTCACTTTTGAGATTCGCGCATTATGATCGATACACTGATGGAATGGCGAGGGCGCCCTTCATGTTTTCGGCGATGCTTCTCCACGAGCATATCAGCATGGCGCGACGGCACGTTCGCGACGGCGAACGGCATATCGCGCGTCAGCACGAGCGGATGCCCGCCTAAGAAACAAGAGGCTGCCGAGCAGGCACGCGTTGAGGTTCCTTGACTTGCTGAAAGAGTCTTACGCCTTGCGATGCGAACATCTGTCGCGACTGCTGATGCGAACACCTGTCGCGACTGCTATCGACCGGCTCACAAGGAGGCTTGAGGTTTCTGCCGAGACGCAGGTCACAGAGGGCACTAATACGGTCATTCGATTCCTGGCCCGATCGTCCGGCTCGGACGGGGCCTGGAGGAAGAGCTTAAAGAGTCTTGAGCTGGTGGCCGCGAAAACTCCCGAGGGCAAGCTTCCTTAGGTGACCGCGGCGTGGCGGGTGGGCGGCCCTATCAACCGAGCGGTGGACACAGGAGCTACCGGGAACCAGACCTTCCATCGGGGTATTGGCAGGCTAATTGCTGTAGCAGAATGGTCAGTGTGACTCTGGTCGAACCGTCTCGACTGAGAGAGATCCGGCAGGAAGCGGTCGCAGCAACTCACTTTCCGGCTTTGCCAGGTTGAGCCAGACGAACCAGTTCTCCGGCTCAAGAACCGCGACCTGGCGGTTGTGATATGGCGCTACATCCGAACTAGGATCTGTCGTCAGCATCGTGAAGCTGGGCGGCTTGTTGCCGGCCGCCTCGCGCCAGAGCCCGGCAATGCCATGAACCGCGCGTCGTTAAGCATGAAGCGGTGTTTCGCTTTCGGATATTTCGTTCCCGTGAATTCGAAGAATGCGGAAGCCGGAACCAGGCAGCGCTTGCTGTTGCCAAACTGTCGGCCCTCGGAGCGGAAATTGAAAACCGGCCCGCCTTTGGGACCGGCCGGCGGGAAGCCGAAGGTCATCGAGGCCAGCTCGATTGCATCGCCGGCAACGCGCATTATTGGCGGCGGGTCGTTTATGCGGATGTCGTCAGCTTGGGGCAGATCGAGCTCGGTCTGATGGCTCGGGAAGCGACTCCATCGTTCGGCGGTACTCTGCCCAAGCGACATGCTGCTCGTAGTCGTTGCACATGTTGTCCGGCTCTACCTCTGCTTCCTCGCCAGAAGACGCGCCTCTCCAAGAAGAGAGTTCGCGTCGTTCCCGATGATGTCGACGAGCTCGCGCGCCTGAGCCTCGGCGATTCCGGTTTCGCGGATAAGAAACCGCACCCGAAAATCCTTCACCGCCTGAATGTCATCGGTGCGTTCCTGCTCGTTATCGCTCATCGAAGATGCTTGGCCAACCACCCCAAACCTGGGTCAAGCGACTATGTTCCAGTAGCGGCAGCCACACCGGATTCTCCGATGCCAACGCTCGCTATCACAGTTTCGTGAGCCTGGTTGGAACCTTCCCGACGCGGCACGGTTGCTCCAGAAACGGAGCCGAGCATGCCACAATTCCATGTTGAAGAGATGGCGGGTGAAACTGTCCTCACAAGACATGTTACCCGTGCTGCCGACGCGCTGAGCGCCGTCAAAGCAGTCACCGGGGGGCAAATTTGTGCCCGAAGTGACCACAAGCGCTGGTTTCGCGTCGTTGACGAAAGAAACGCCAGCGTCCACGAGTTCGGTGTCGAAGAGCCGCCGTCGCGCGACTTCGCAAAATGATGAAGCCCTCTAGGCGACCCGGCCGCTATCATGGTGACACAGGATTTGGCGGCCGGGCGCGCCCAGTAGCGCCAGGTTGCCCTGGCCTACCCTTTCGAGCTCTGCCAATAGCTGGTCAGCGTCAGTCACACCGCGTCCGAACAAGCACATGACTTTGATCGCGACGTTTTCGCGCTCATCCACGCGTTCGATCTTGTGACTTGAGCAGTAATCACTCACGGCCTTTGCAAGAATGCTGACCGCGGCCGGTTCGACTATTCCGTATACCGGGGGGGCAGCATTATGCTCGCTTCCACGCATCGTTTACCCTCTACCCCCGAGACCCAACAACGGGAAGAGAATACACCTGATAAAAGCCAGCTTCGAGTCAATTAGAGCGGCGGATTTTCATGTGAGTCCATAGCCTGCGGCAGTGAAGTAGTTTCTGCATTCTGTTGGGGAGAACAGATTGCAGATATCGCCGATGGCCTGCCACAGGGCGTCGATGGTTCTGATGGCCTTTGCGCGCAGATGCGCCTTGAGCTTGGCGAAGGCCATTTCGATCGGGTTGAGATCCGGACTGTAGGGCGGCAGGAAGAGCAGCCATGCGCCTCTTGCCCTGATGGCTGCCTCGGCGGCTGGACTCTTGTGGGCGGCGAGGTTGTCAAGGATGACGACATCGCCCCTTGCCAACGTCGGAGCGAGCTGCGTTTCGACGTAGGTCTCGAAGATGCGCCGGTTCA